>CAZADK010000088.1:0-11047 GCA_964483855.1 uncultured Rhodoferax sp. | reverse complement strand
CTCTCGTAGGGATGGTGCAGCACGATGTCACCCCCGCGCAGCCGCTCGAACAAGGACGTATTGCGTTGCTGTTGCTGGGGATTGGCCGGGCTGTAAGGCGCAAACAGCAGTTGCGGCGCGTCGACCAGATCGATCAGTTGCTGCAGCCGCACCAGGTTGACCGGCCCATGCACCCGGTACAGCGACTGGGGCGGCAGGTTGAACTGGCGCAGCAGGAAATCGGCCAGGTAGTCGGAGCAGCCGGCGGCCACCTCCAGCCGCACGGCCTGGCCGTAGTGGCGCTGCTGCAGGCCCAGTCGCATGGCGGTGCGCAGGTTGCGCACATCGTCTTCGTCCACTGCCAGGTCGGAATGCCGCGTGACCCGGAATTGCGAGAACTGTCCGACCTGGCGGCCGGGAAACAGGCTGTGCAGATGCGCCCGGATGACGCTGGACAGGGACACCAGCGCCGCCTTGCCCACGGCCACATTGGCGGGCATGCGGATCAGCCTGGGCAAAACCCGGGGCACCTTGACGATGGCGATGTCGTTTTCACGGCCGAAAGCGTCCTTGCCGCCGAGGCGGACAATGAAATTCAGGGTCTTGTTGGCCACCTGCGGAAAAGGATGTGCCGGATCGAGACCGACCGGAATCAGCAACGGCCGCACTTCCCGTTCGAAATAGGCATGGACCCACCGGGTCTGGGCCGGGGTCCGGTCGTTGAAGCCGATGATCTCGATACCCTCGCGTGCGAAGGCCGGCATGAACGCGTCGTTGTACAGGCTGTATTGCCGATCGACCAGCGTGTGGGACGCCTGCGCCAAGGCCTCGAACGACTGCATGCTGGCCAGGCCCTTGCGCACGCCGTTCTGGCAGGCCTGCAGGTGGGCGGCCATGCGCACCTCGAAGAATTCATCGAGGTTGGAGGAGACGATGCACAGGTACCGCAGGCGCTCAAGCAGCGGCACGTCGGGCCGATGCGCCCAGTCCAGCACGCGCTCGTTGAACGCCAGGATGCTGTGGTCGCGGTCGAGGAACGGAATGTGGTGCGATCGCTCGGGGGCATTATTTTTCTGGGCTGTCATGGGGTACGCGCGGAAATGGGTCGAGTGTTTATCCTGATGATGACACTTCCGTGACAACAGTGCCGTTCCAGGCCTGGCTGCCGACCGGAACGAGGTACGAGGCGAGCAGCCGTGCGACGCTGCTCCAGCGAATCTTCACGCGGGCACGCGGGCGGCGGTTGGCTCGCTGCGCGCCACGGGGGTGGTCTGCCAGTGGCGCAATTCCAGCCGGCCATCGGGGTGTTCGAGTAGGGCGCTGCGGCTCTCCACCCAATCGCCGTCGTTGCAATACAGGATGCCGTCGATGGTGCGCATCTCGGCGCGGTGGATATGTCCGCAGACCACGCCGTCATGGCCGCGCCGGCGCGCCTCGCTGGCCACGGCGGTCTCGAAGTCGCTGACGTAGTTGACGGCCTTCTTGACCTTGTGCTTGAGGTAGGCTGACAAGGACCAATACGGAAACCCGAAATGGCCACGCAGGCGGTTCAGGTGACGATTGAGTTTCAGTGTGATGCCGTACAGGTTGTCGCCCACGATTGCCAGCCAGCGCGCGCACTGGACCACGGCGTCGAATGCGTCGCCATGCACCACCCACAGCCGCTGGCCGGCCGCGGTCACATGCACCGCCTCCTCCCGTACCTCGATGCCGCCGAAATGCTGGCCGGCAAACTGGCGCGCGAACATGTCGTGGTTGCCGGGAATGAATACCACGCGACAACCCTTGCGTGCCTTGCGCATGATCTTCTGCACCACGTCGTTGTGCGATTGCGGCCAGTACCAACGGCGGCGCAATTGCCAGCCGTCCACGATGTCGCCAACCAGGTACAGATACTCGCTCGGGTGCTCTTTCAGGAATTCGAGCAGGGCGTCGGCCTGGCAGCCGGGCGTGCCCAGGTGCAGGTCGGAGATGAACACCGCGCGGTAGGGCGCCCGGCGCGCGGTCGCGGCGGCGAAACGCGACCCGGGAGCCGTGCCGGTGTAGCCGCCGCCCAGTGCGTCGAAGGCCATGACCGTCATGCGCCCAGGAAGTGGCTGCGGTACCGCGCGGGCAGGTCGTCGATGCGCAGCATCATCGGCAGGTCGGCGGTGTTGAAGTCCGGATCCCACGCCGGCGGGCCCAGCACCTTGGCGCCCAGGCGCAGGTAGGCGCGAATCAGGGCTGGCGCTTGCACGTCGAGGTCGCCGTCGAGGTCCTGCACCGGCAGCGGAAGGCGCGGGCGCACCTGCCAGGCAACAGACGCCAGGTGGTGCTGGCTCAGCTGTTTCCAGATGCTGGCGGCCGCGTGTCCACCACCGACGATACCGGTTGCAGCGTTGTGCTGCATCGGGATGCTGGCACAGCCGATCATCGTGCCCAGGCGGTTGTCGACCATGAATGCGGCCAGGGCACCCCACAGCGCCATGATGACTCTTCCTTGTCGGTGGTCGCGGTGCACGCAGCTGCGGCCGATTTCGACCATGCCCTCGCGCAGGCTGCGCAGCCGGGTGAGGTCGAACTCGGTATCGCTGTAGGTGCTGCCGATACGTTTGGCCTGGGCTGGCGTCAACAACCGGTAGGTGCCCAGCACCTGGCGGGTGTGGGCATCGCGCACCAGCAGGTGTTCGCAGAAGTCGTCGAATATGTCGATGTCGTGGCCGGGCAGGCGGGTGTTGAGCCGCGCGCCCATTTCGCCGGCAAACACGCCGTAGCGCAGGCGCTGCGCCTCGCGCACCTCGTCCTGGTGGCAGGCCCAGCTGACCTGGATGGTGTCGCCGGCGTCTGTCGGGCCCGGTTGCCGCTGCGGCATGAGGGCCTGCAGCGCGGTTGTCGATGGGATCACGCGCGGGAACGGAAGACTGGATATGTTCATGCGTTGGCTACTGGTGATGTCACCGCGTTGGGCGACGACTGGATGGAGTTCGGGCCTGCTTGCATGGTGCGTAGTGTGGTGGGCGTCGGTGACGCCGATATGGCAGCCGTGTGACGGTTTGTTGACGGAAGACGCCCCCCACGGCGTTTGTTCCGCCGCGCGGCTTCTCTGACAGCCACGACGCTCCATCGCAACGGCAGTGGCAAGGCGTTGTGTTTCACGCACACTAGGAGCCTGTCGGGCTTGGGGCGTCGAAAGCGCTATCGAAGAGCGACGAAGTCAAAATCGGCCCCAGCGACCGCTGTGGTCGATTTGCAGCCGACGTTCCCCAAGCGCGACAAGCTCCTAGGGTCCTACCATGCGCCGAGCCATTCTTATTGCATGCACTGTGCTGTTGCTGGCGGCGGTGCTGGTGCTGATCGCCGGCGCGACACTCAGCGGCTCGGCCCGTCGTGTCGTGGGGCAGCCGCCGGCCGTTCTCGGTGCGGTCCCCATCCGTTTGCCGGTCACGGCTGCGGATTCGGTGGCCGGGTGGTTTGCGCGCGGAGCTGGCCGTGGCGCCGTGTTGTTGCTCCATGGCGTGCGTGCCGACCGCACGCAGATGCTGGGTCGGGCGCGTTTTCTGCGGGACGCCGGGTACTCGGTGCTGCTGATCGACCTGGCCGCCCACGGCGAGAGCTCGGGAGATCGTATCGGTTTCGGCTTGCGCGAAGCAGCCGGTGTGACGGCAGCGCTGCGGTTTCTGCGGGTAGAACTGCCTGGCGAGCGCGTCGGTGCCATTGGTGTATCTCTCGGGGCTGCCGCGCTGGTGTTTGCCAGGCCGTCGCCTCCACTGCAGGCCATGGTCCTGGAGTCCCTGTATCCGACCATCGCCGAGGCAGTGACGAATCGGCTCGAACAGCGTCTGGGGCCGGTCGGCCCTGCTCTTGCGCCACTGCTGTTGTGGCAGCTGCCGCTGCGGCTGGACGTGTCCGCCAACGACTTACGCCCTGTGGCGGCTGTGCCAGAGCTGGCGTCTGCGCTGCTTGTTGCCTCTGGCACCCACGACCGCCACACCACCTGGCCGGAAACGGAGCGCATCTTTGCGGCCGGGCAGGAACCCAAGGAATTGTGGGCAGTGCAGGGTGCTGCACACGTCGACCTGCACGCCCACGACCCTGTCGCTTACCAGGCGCGTATCCTGGCGTTTTTCTCACGCCACCTGCGTCATCCCGATTGAGGCCCCGATGCGGTGTACCGGGCCCGGCGGTGCCTGGTCTTCAGCGGCCGCGAATGCGCGGATCGAGCGCATCGCGCAGCCCGTCGCCGATGTAGTTCACCGACAACACGGTCAGCGAGATCGCGATGCCCGGCAGCATGACCCGGTTCGGGTACAGCTGAAGCTGGTCCACCGCGTCGAACAGCAGCCGGCCCCAGGTCGGGAAATCGGGCGGGAAACCCAGGCCGAGGAACGACAACGCGCTCTCGACAATGATGGCGCCGGCGATGCCCAGCGCGGCGGCAACCATGATCGGGCTCAGCGTGTTGGGCAGGATGTGGCGCAGGATCATGCGCACGGGCGGCGCGCCGATGGAGCGGGCGGCGAGCACGAACTCGCGCTCCTTGAGCGCCAGCACTTCGCCGCGCACGATACGCGCAGTCTGCATCCACGAGGTCGCGCCGATCGAGATCACCATCAGCAGAAAGATGCCGGCCTCGGGGCCCATGTTGGCCGACAGCGGTTCGCGGAACAACATCACCATGACCAGCAACAGGGGCAGCAGCGGCAGCGCCAGGAACAGGTCGGTCAGGCGCATCAGGATGCCGTCCATGCGGCGGAAGAATCCCGCCGTCACGCCGATCAGCGTGCCCAGCAGCACGGCGATCGACATCGCGGTCAGGCCGACCGCGATCGACACCCGGCCGCCGGCCATCATCCGCGCAAACAGGTCACGCCCGAGCTCGTCGGTGCCGAACGGGAACTGCAGGCTCGGCGCCTGGTTGCGCATGCGCAGGTTGGCATAACCAGGGTCGGTACTCCACAGGTAAGGACCCACCAGCACGAACAGCAGGATCGAGATGAACACGGCCGCGCCGATCAGCGCGCCCTTGTGGGTCTTGAACTGGTCCCAGACGTCGAGCCATTGGCTGCGTGGCGGACGCTCGGCCTGATCGACGGCCATCCGGGTGGAAGCGGTGGCCTCAGTCATATCGGATCCGAGGGTCGAGGATGCCGTACAACACGTCGGCGATCAGGTTGAAGGCGACGATGAGCACCGCGAAGATGAAGGTCAGCGTCTGCACCATCGGCAGGTCATTGACCTGGATTGCGTTGATCAGCAATTGGCCCAGGCCGTTGACCTTGAACACCTGCTCGGTGATGATGGCGCCGGCGAAGATGGAAGGTACACCCAGCGCGATCACGGTGACCACCGGGATCATCGAATTGCGCAGCACATGGATCAGCACCACGGTTTTCTCGCGCATGCCCTTGGCACGCGCAGTGCGCACGTAGTCCTGGCCCAGGTTGTCCAGCATCGAGGCGCGCATGTAGCGGCTGACCTGCGCGGCATTGAACAGCGCCAGCACGGCCACCGGCATGACCATTTGCTTGACCTGCTCGACGAAAGTGGGCCAGGAGTTGACGACCAGCGTGGTGTCGTAGATGGACGGAAACCAGTTCAGGTGTACCGAGAAGATCACGATCAGCAACACGCCGGTAAAGAAGGTGGGCACCGAGAAGCCGACCATCGAGATGAAGGTGCCGACCTGGTCGAACCAGCTATATTGCTTGTAGGCCGACAACACGCCGATGGGCACGGCCAGCGACACGCCGACCAGATATCCCATGCCGACCACCCACAGGGTCTGGGGCATCCGTTGGACGATGAGTTCGGTCACCGGGCTGCGGGTCTGCCAGGAGAGCACGCGCTGCATGTCTGCGCCGTACGCGGTGCCGAAATAGTGGTCGATCAGGTGCAGTGGCTCGACCCAGAAAAATTGCTTGAGCCACAGCAGGTAGCGCACATAACCCGGCTGGTCCAAGCCCAGCGCCTCGCGCATCTTGGCCTTCACCTCGGGCGGAACCGTCAACGGGACATCCGACATCGGATCGCCCGGCGCCAGTTCCAGCAGCATGAATATGACCAGACTGATGATCAATACCGTCGGTATCGCAGTCAGCAATCGGCGAAGCGTGTAGGTGAACATGCGCGGCGGCTTCGGATGAAGGGCCTGACCGCGGTGCGGTCAGGCCCAGGGGCGATGGGGGTCCGGTTGCGTGATGGGGGTCGCCAGCAAAGGCAACCGCGCCAGCACAACCAGAGCCAGGCTACTTACTTGACACGAAACCAGTCAGCCACGTTCCACAACTCGCTGTCCCAGGTGTTGAGCTTCACGCCACCCAGGGAGTTCGCATGTGCCGAGACACGGCCGCGATCGACCAGCGGCACGACGACATAACTTTCCTTGGTCAACATGTCGTTGAGTTTCTTGGCGATGACCGCGCGTTTTTCGACGCCGGCCGTGGCGCCCAGCTCCTTGACCATCTTGTCGTATTCCGGGTTGCAGTAGCGGTTCATGTTGGTGCCCTGCCACTGGGTCTCCGGACGCGGGATCTTGTCGCAGACGTGTTCGGCCAGGTAACTTTCGGGGTCGGTGCCGTCGAAGTTGTTGGCGTACATCTCGACATCGGCAAAGAACTTCTGGAACGTGTCGGGCGAGCCGGCATCACCTCCGAAAAACACCGATGCTGCGATGTTGCGCAACTCGACCTTCACGCCCAGTTCGGTCCACCATTGCTTGATCAGCGTCTGGAAGTTTTGCCGCACCGCGTTGGTCGAGGTCTGGTACAACATTTCCATCTTCACGCCGTCCTTGGCGCGCACTCCATCCGAGCCCATCCTCCAGCCGGCCTGGTCGAGCAGGGCCTTGGCGCCGGCCATGTCCTGCTTGATGCAGTCGGTGTTGCTCGATGCAAAAGCAATCGGCGCCGGGACCAGGTTGCAGGTGGGCCGACCGGCCGGGCCGTAACCGATCTCGACCAGCAGCTCGCGGTCGATGGCCATCGACAAGGCCTTTCGCACGCGTATGTCGGTCAGGTACGGGTGCGGGTGCTTGGTCGTCGACCGTGCATCACCGTGTTTGGAAGACGGGTCGGTCAGGTTCATCTCGATGCGCTCGACCAGCGTGCCGAATGCGGCCACCGTCTTGCCCTTGCCGCCTTTGGCCATCTTGGCCAGCACGTCAGGCGCCAGTTGCAGGTTCCAGGCGTAGTCGAATTCACCGGTCTCCATCACCGCGCGCCCCGCAGCTGCTGCGTCACCGCCGCCCTTGAGCGTCAACGTGGCGAAAGCCGGTTTGGCCGGCTCGCGGAAGTTGGGGTTGGCGACCATCTGCACGACGTCGTTGGGCCGGAAGTCCTTGACCATGAACGGGCCGGTGCCGACGGGGCCGAAGTTCTGCTTGGTGCAGCTTGGCGCCTTGTCGCCCAGACAATCCTGGAACTGTGCCTTCTGCAGGATCGGTGTTCCGGCTCCGCCAAATACGGAGTACGGGTACGGCGCGGCCGTTTTGAAGTTGATGCGGATCGTGTTGGCGTCGACCGCGGTCACTTTCTCGACTGGCGCAAAGATGTTGGCCTTGGCGCAACCCTTGATGCCGACGCAATAGTCATAGCTGAAGACCACGTCGGCCGAGGTCAGTGGCGTGCCATCGGACCATTTCAAGCCAGGCTTGAGCTTGTAGGTGATGGTCTTGAAGTCAGCAGCAAAACCGCCGTTGGCAACGGTCGGCACCTCGGCCGCGAGGTAGGGCACCATCTCGCCCTTCTCGTTGAAGCGGATCAGCGGCTCGAGTATCAGCGAGGCGGCTTCGACGTCCTTGGTGCCGGTCGACAGGTAGGGATTGAGAATCGACGGCGCCTGCCAGTAGATGATGTTGACGTTGCCGCTGGAGCCGCGCTGGGCCAGCGCGCTTTGGGACAACGCGAGCAGCGTCCCCATCGCGATGAGGGTGTATCGGGTTTTCACGTGAGACTCCTTTTCCTAAGGGTGGATGGGTTGCGAAACAGTGCTCAAATTGCCGCCGTGGAACCGGCGATCGAATCGTTGTTCGGGGAATACAGGTGGCAGGCAACCTGGCGACCCGGCGCGACGGCCGTCAGCGTGGGTGCCTGTACACGGCATTGCGGCATGACCCGCGGGCAGCGGGTGCAGAATGCGCAGCCCGCCGGCGGGTTCGAGGGCGAGGGTACGTCGCCGGTGAGAATGATGCGCTGGCGCACTGCCTCGGTCAGGGGGTCGGGCTCCGGCACCGCCGACAGCAAGGCCTGCGAATAAGGATGTTTGGGGTCTTCGTACAACGCATCGCGGTCGGCCAGCTCGACGATACGCCCCAGGTACATCACCGCCACCCGGTTGGCGATATGACGCACCATCGACAGGTCGTGGCTGATGAACAGGTAGGTCAGGCCATGGCTTTGCTGCAGGTTCTCCAGCAGGTTGACGACCTGGGCCTGGATCGACACGTCGAGCGCGGCGATGGGTTCGTCGCAGACGATGAACTTGGGGTTGAGCGCCAGCGCCCGTGCAATGCCGATGCGCTGGCGCTGGCCGCCGGAGAACTCGTGCGGGTAGCGGTTGGCAAAGTTGCGGTTCAGGCCCACCTGGTCGAGCAGTTCGTAAATGCGTTCGCGTTGCTCTGCCTTGCCCAGGCGGGTATGCTCGACCAGCGGCTCGCCGATGATGGACGCGACCGTCATGCGCGGATTCAGGCTGGCCTGCGGATCCTGGAACACCATCTGCATCCTGGGCCGCAGTTGGCGCAGGGCCTCGCGTCCGGCGGAGGTGATGTCGTGGCCGTCGATGGTGATCCGGCCTTCGGTCGGCTCGTACAGGCGCAGCACGGCGCGTGCGCAGGTTGACTTGCCGCAACCCGATTCGCCGACCAGCCCCAGCGTCTCGCCAGCCGGAATGTCGAAGCTGACCCCATCGACTGCCTTCACGTCGCCGGTGTGTCGGCGCAGCAGCCCGGTGAAGATCGGAAAATACATCTTCAGATCGCGCACCTGGACCAGCGGCTGTGGTGCCACCTTGCCGGCGGCAGCCGGGCGCAGCGCCGTGTTGGCGGTATCAGGCATTGCGCAGGCCTCCGGTCCTGGCGTCCCAGAAGCAGGCGACATCGTGGCCTTCGCCGACCTTGACCCGTTGCGGATTCTCGCGTCCACACCGGTCCATCGCCTTGGCGCAGCGGGGCCGGAACGCACAGGAAGCCGGGGCGGCTTTGAGTATGGGCGGCTGGCCTTCAATCACCTCGAGCTTGGCGGCACGTGCGCCCTTGAGGTGCGGAACGGTCTTGAGCAGCGCCCGGGTATAAGGATGTTCGGGCCGCGCGAACAGGTCCTTGACCGGAGCCATCTCGACGATCTGCCCGCCATACATGACCATGGCGCGGTCGGCGATGCCGGCAATGACGCCCAGGTCGTGCGTGATCCAGATGATGGCCATACCCAGGCGTTGACGCAATTCCCGTACCAGCTCGAGGATCTGCGCCTGTATCGTGACGTCGAGCGCGGTGGTCGGCTCGTCGGCGATCAGGACCTTGGGGTCGCAGGCCAGCGCAATCGCGATCATCACGCGCTGGCGCATGCCACCAGAAAACTGGTGCGGAAAGTCGTCCAGGCGACGTTCGGCATCGGGGATGCCCACCAGGTCCAGCAACTCCCGCGCCCGCTTGCGCGCTGCGGCGCCGTTCAGTCCCATGTGCTCGCGCAGCGGCTCCATGATCTGGAAACCGACGGTGAACACCGGGTTGAGCGACGTCATCGGATCCTGAAAGATGAACCCGATGCGCCCGCCACGGACGGCGCGCAGCTGGTCGGCCGAGCAGCGCAGCAGGTCGATGCCGTCAAACATCACCGATTCGCCGTTGACAACCGCGGGAGGGCTGGGCAACAAGCCCAGCAGCGACATCATCGTGACCGACTTGCCGGAGCCGCTCTCTCCGACGACACCGAGCAACTCGCCGGGCCTGAGCTCAAAACTGATGGAGTTGACAGCGTGCACGTCGCCGGTGCGAGTCTTGAATCGCGTGTTCAATCGCGTGACCTGCAGCACTGGTTTTAGGCTATCGGGCGATGGGGACAATGACGATCCTCAGGTGGTTTGCCGCGACTGCGCACCCTCGGCGCCACGGAGCCTGCAAGGCTTGCGCGCTGCCAGTCTGGCCAGTCGTCAGCGGGCATTATGGGTGGGTTCTCCAGCCGTTTTACCTAGGGTATACGCTCTAGTCAACCATGCACGGTGCCAGGTCGCCCATCGACACCATCGGCGAGTGCCGCTTCGACGGGTCGCGCACCGTCAAGTACAGCGCGCGCGTGGCGCCGCTAGCCGGTACCTCCCGCAGGCTTCGAGCGCAGGCGCTGAAACAGCTGCACCGCGCCCACCACGAACAGGCCGGCCACCAGCCCCGCTAGCGCATTGCCCAGGTTCGACACGACCGGAGCCGCCCATCCCAGCGACGCGGCGTAGGCTTCGAGCGCATGGCCCACGACCGGCACGCCATGCACCAGGATGCCGCCACCGACCAGGAACATCGCCACTGTGCCCAGCACCGACAAGATCTTCATCAACCAGGGGGCCGTCGCCACGATGGCGCGACCGAGCGCCTGCTTCCAGCGCGCGGCCTGGGCATTCAGGTACAAGCCGGCATCGTCGAGCTTGACGATGCCGGCGACCAGACCATAGACACCCATGGTCATCAGCAACGAGATACCCACCAGCACGGAAACCTGCTGGGCGAAGCCCACGGCAGCGACCGTGCCGAGCGTGATGACGATGATCTCGGCCGACAGGATGAAGTCGGTGCGGATCGCGCCTTTGATCTTGTCCTGTTCGAACGCGACCAGGTCCAGTTGCGGATCGGCCACCGCGCGCGCCAGTTCCTCGTGGCGCCGCGGATCCGTGCCGGATCGGTGCACGAGCAGGTGCAGTACCTTTTCGGTGCCTTCGAAACACAGGAACAGGCCACCGAGCATCAGCAGCGGGGTGATCGCCCAGGGCGCGATGGCGCTGATGGCCAGTGCGGCAGGCACGAGGATCGCCTTGTTGCGCAACGAACCCTTGGCCACCGCCCAGACCACTGGCAACTCGCGCTCGGCGCGCACGCCGGTGACCT
>CAZADK010000087.1:0-11083 GCA_964483855.1 uncultured Rhodoferax sp. | reverse complement strand
GCCAGCCGGCTGGCCCAGTTCGCCGACGACATGTGGGGGCTGGAGCTGGAATTTCTGCGACCCGGCCTGCCGCTGGTCGTGCTGGGGCAGTTCTCCTATATCGTGTCCATCGCCACATTGACGATTGCCGCGCGGCTCAAGCGTTTCGATCGGACGCTGGAGGACGCCGCCTACAACCTCGGTGCGTCCCGCGGAGCAGTGTTGCGGACCATCACCCTGCCCTACCTGGCGCCAGCGCTGATCGGCTCGGCGGCGATCTCGTTCCTGATGTCGTTCGAGAACTTCAACACCACGCTGATGCTGGTGGGCTCCGACCCGCCGCTGACCGTGATGATGTATGGCCGCATGCGCGAAGGCGCCACGCCGGTGCTCAACGCCGTCAGCCTGTTCCTGATGATCGCCTCGGCGGCAATCGCTTTTGTGCTGATGCGCGGCGCGCGCTCCACGCAGGCCTGACGCGACCGCGACGGGACAACCGGGCGCCTCGGCCGGCTTGGACAAACACCCTGCGGTGCGCTCAGGCAGCACCAATCCACGTGCACGACGGCGGGAACCGTGATACCGTCAAAAACATACCGCCACACTTCCTTACAGGTGACCCGATGCGCAGGCCAGCCCTCTACAGCCGCTCCCGTTTGCCAATGCCGCTTGCCGGTGATCCTGTCGCCGACGCAGCTGCCAAGGCTGCATCGCAGGCGGAGCGCTCGCGCAGGGCCAAGGTTCTGGCCGCCGATCCGCGGCTGTTGTGGGGCGCCATTGCCCTGTTGCTGGTTGCGCTGGTGCTGGTGGTCGTCAACCTGTCCCGCCCACCGGCCCGGGTCCTGACCCAGGAAGACATCAACAACGCGGTCCTCAAGACGCTGGAGACGACCAACCTGCCGTCGGCGGCGGCCCGGGCCGCGAACGCGATTGCGCCGTCGATCGTGCGGGTCTTGAGTTACGAAAAAGGCTCGAACGGACGGGAAGACATCGAACGCGGTGTCGGCACCGGCGTGGTCATCGTCGATAAGGGCATCATCCTGACCAATTTGCACGTGGTCGCGGGAGCCGACACGATCAAGGTCATTTTTGCCGACGGGCTGGAATCGGAAGCTTCCATCAAGGGTGTGCAGGCGCAGGACGATCTGGCGGTGCTGCAGGCACACAAGATACCGGACGACCTGATTGCCGCAACGATGCGCTCGACCGGCGACCTGATGCCGGGCGACCAGGTGGTGGCGGTCGGCTTCCCGTTCGGTATCGGCCCCTCCACCTCTGCCGGCATCGTTTCCGGACTCAAGCGAGCGTTCCGCTCTCCTGAAGGCAAGCAGGAGATGACCAACCTGATCCAGTTCGACGCCGCTGCCAATCCTGGCAATTCAGGCGGCGCACTGGTCACGATGGACGGCCAGGTAGTCGGAATCGTCACCGCCATCCTGAATCCGGGCGAGCAGCGCACCTTCATCGGCATCGGATTCGCGGTGCCGATTGAGAACGCGGCATCCGCTGCCGGCCTGCATCCGTTCTAGGGCCCGTGCGGCCTTTCTCTCTCACGCCAAACTCATCACCAGGAGCCCCCATGGAAGCGCAACCCAAGGTCAATCCCGAAACCGCCCAATTGATGGAACAGATCCTGTACGAAGTCAAGCGCGTGGTGGTCGGCCAGGACCGGTTCCTGGAGCGGGTGATGGTGGCGATCCTGGCCCAGGGTCACCTGCTGGTCGAAGGGGTCCCTGGCCTGGCCAAGACCTTGACTGTCAAGACGCTGGCCAACACGATCCGCGGCAATTTCAAGCGCATCCAGTTCACGCCCGATCTGGTGCCTGCCGACCTGGTCGGCACCCGCATCTACAACCAGAAGACCGGCGACTTCAGCACCGCGCTTGGCCCGGTGTTCACCAACCTGCTGCTGGCCGACGAGATCAACCGGGCGCCGGCGAAGGTGCAAAGCGCGCTGCTCGAGGTGATGCAGGAGCGCCAGGTCACGATCGCCGGGGAGACCCACCGGGTGCCGGAGCCGTTCCTGGTCATGGCCACCCAGAACCCGATCGAGACCGAGGGCACCTACCCTTTGCCCGAGGCGCAGGTTGACCGGTTCATGATGAAGGTGCTGGTCGACTACCCGAGCGACGAGGAAGAATTCGTCATCGTGCAGCGTGTCACCGGGCCATCGGTGTCTGCCAGCCCGGTGGCGAGCACGGAACAATTGGCCGTGCTGCAAGGCGCTTGCCGCAAAGTCTATGTCGACCCGTCGCTGATCACCTATGCGGTCAAGCTGGTGTCAGCCACGCGCAACCCGGAGAAACACGGGCTGAAAGAACTGCGCCGCTTCATCACCTACGGAGCCAGCCCCCGGGCCTCTATCAACCTGACCGAGGCGTCCCGTGCGCTGGCCATGTTGCGCGGACGCGGTTACGTGCTTCCCGAAGACATGGTCGACCTGGTGCCCGACGTGTTCCGCCACCGGGTGGTGTTGTCCTACGAGGCCTTGTCCGAGGGCCTGAGCGCCGATGCCCTGATCAGCAAGATCATGGCGCGTATCCCGGCGCCGCCCAAGCCGCTGGAGCACGAGGCACTGGCTGCCTGAGACCGCGATGTTCGGCCTCTTCAAGCCGCGCAAAGACGCGGCTCCACCGCCGGCTACCCTGCTGCCGATGCCGGTCGCCAAGGGCGCCGAACACACGTTGCGCCGGCTCGAATGGACGGTGATCCGTCGGCTCGATGGGCTTTTGCAGGGCGACTACCGCACGTTGATGCGCGGCACCGGACTGGATCTGGCCGACCTGCGCGAATACCAGCACCATGACGATGTGCGCCATATCGACTGGAACGTCACCGCGCGACTGCAGATTCCCCATGTGCGGGTGTTCACCGAAGATCGCGAGATGGCGGCGTGGTTCCTGCTCGACCTCAGCCCGTCGGTCGATTTCGGCTCCGGCGAGCAACGCAAGCGGCATGTGTCGGCCGAGTTCGTCGCCGTGTTGGCGCGCATGCTCACACGCCACGGCAACCGTGTCGGCGCCTTGTTGTACGGCGCGGGGGTGGACACCGTGATGCCGGCGCGCGGCGGCCGCATGCACGTGCTGCAATTGCTGCACAACATGCAGAGCCGTCCGCTGAGCGCCGAATCGGGAGGCACCCGGCTCGATGAACTGCTGGATTCGGCGTTGGGCACGATTCGCCGGCGCTCCACGATTTTCGTGGTGTCGGACTTCATCAGCGCGCCGGGCTGGGAAAAGCCGCTCGGTCAATTGGCACAGCGCCATGATGTGGTTGCGATCCGCCTGCTGGACCCGATGGAGCTGGATCTGCCCGATCTGGGCATGGTGCCCATCCGCGACGCCGAAACCGGCGAACAGTTGCTGGTCGATACCCATGACGCCGGTTTCCGCAAGCGTTTCGCGCGAATTGCCGCCCAACGTGAAGCCGACCTGCGCCAGTCCTTTGCGCAGGCCGGCGTCGATACGCTGGAACTTTCGACGGACGACGACCTCGTAAAGGCGGTGATGCGATTTACCGATCTGCGCAAGCGCCGCAGCCGGCTGTCGGGGGCCAGCGCCATTGTGACCCGCGCGGCAGCGGCCAGCTGACCAGGAGACCCGATATGAACATTCCGCTGACCTTCCTGTGGCCCCAGTTCCTGTGGCTGCTGCTGGCCATTCCGCTGCTGGTGATCGTCTACATCTGGTTGCTGCGGCGCAAGAAGAAACTCGCACTGCGTTACGCCAGCCTGTCCATCGTCAAGGAGGCGATGGGTGCAGGCATGCACTGGCGCCGCCATGTGCCGCCGGTGCTGTTCCTGCTGGCCATCAGCGCGATGTTGCTGGCTTCCTCGCGTCCGTTCGCCGTGATTTCGCTGCCCTCGACCCAGGAGACCATCATCCTGGCAATGGACGTCTCAGGCAGCATGCGTGCCACCGACGTCAAGCCGAACCGTCTGGTCGCCTCGCAGGAAGCGGCCAAGGCCTTCCTCAAGGAATTGCCGCGCACCGTGCGTGTAGGCATCGTCGCATTTGCCGGCACGGCATCGGTGGTGCAGCCACCCACACTGAGCCGTGAGGACCTGGTTGCCGCGATCGACAAGTTCCAGCTGCAACGCGCCACCGCAATCGGTAGTGCGGTGGTGGTGGCTTTGTCCGAGATCTTCCCGGAGGAGGGTATCGACCTGTCGGCCCTGACCTACGGCAACGCCCGCCAGCGCGGGATTTCGATCGACGAGGTCAAGCCCAAGAACCCGAAGAAGGAGTTCGTGCCGGTGCCGCCGGGCTCGTACAACTCGGCCGCCATCATCCTGCTGACCGACGGACAACGCACCACCGGCATCGACTCGATGGAAGCGAGCAAGATGGCAGCCGAACGCGGCGTGCGGATCTACACCGTTGGCGTTGGAACCGTCGAGGGCGAGACGATCGGCTTCGAAGGCTGGGCTATGCGGGTGAGGCTCGACGAACCGACGCTCAAGGCGATCGCCCTGCAGACCCAAGCCGAATACTTCTACGCCGGCACCGCGGAGAACCTCAAGCAGGTGTACGAGAAACTCAGTTCCCGACTGACGCTCGAGCAGAAGGAAACCGAGGTCTCCGGCTTGCTGGCCCTGGTCGCCTCGGTGCTCGCGATGGTATCGGCGGCGTTGTCGCTGCTCTGGTTCAACCGGATTCTTTGAGCTTGTCCAGCCGGCTTTCTTGCGCGACTCGCGCGCGGGCACCCCATTTCCCGCCCGGCACGTGCCGACAGCGCGCTTGACCCGAGCCTGGGACCAAGAACATTCAAGGACACACGTTTGCCCTTTCGCCGCTTGACCAGCCTTTTGCTGCCGCTCGCCGTGGCACTGACGGTCGGCGCCCTGCTCGCTGGATGCTCCCCTTTGGGCACGCTCAATGCCCTGACGCCGAATGCGTCATACCACTTGACCGTCGACGTACCCTACGGGAGTTTGCCGCGGCAACAAATGTCCATCTACCAGCCGACCCGGCCCGCGCCGCCTGGCGGCTGGCCCGTTGTCGTATTCTTTTATGGCGGCTCATGGAATACCGGCGAGCGGGCCGACTACGCCTTCGTCGGTGAAGCGCTGGCCGAGCGCGGCATTCTCACGCTGGTGGCCGATTACCGGCTCTACCCCACCGTGCGCTACCCTGATTTCCTGAACGACAGCGCACAGGCTGTGGCCTACGGATTCGAGCAAGCGGCGACACTGGGCGGCAATCCGAAACGGCTGTTTGTCATGGGCCATAGCTCTGGGGGATACAACGCCGCCATGCTCGCGCTCGATCCACGGTGGTTGTCCGCCACCGGCCGATCGCCTGGCGCGATGGCCGGCTGGATCGGCCTTGCGGGGCCCTATGATTTTTATCCGATCGAGAATCCGGACGTCAAGCCGGTGTTTTTCCACCCAAACTATCCGCAGGACTCGCAACCGATCCATTTCACCGGGCCAGGCGCGCCGCGAAGTTTTCTGGCGGCAACCCGAAACGATGCCTTGGTCAACCCCCAACGCAACACGGTCCAATTGGCGCGAAAGCTGCAGGCGGCCGGTGTTCCCGTGACGCACAAGTTGTACGAAAGCGGCTCCCACGCCACCTTGATCGGCGCCTTTGCCTGGCCCTTGCGATGGATTGCGCCGGTACTCGATGACGTGACCGATTTCATCCTCACTGCGCCGCCGGCCCCCTGATTCGACACGCGCCGCTCCCGCACCGGGTTGACGACGGCCGACCGGTTGCAGCAATTGCCGAGGGCGCCTCGGAACTCGCCGGAGCGCGCCAGGCTCAGGCCGATTCGGTCAGCGTGCCCCGATCGAGCCGGTATCGACGCGCGCAGCGCGCCGCGAGGCTTTCATCGTGGGTCACCACGACAAACGCCGTACCCTGATCGCGCGCCAGGTTCATCATCAGCTCGAACACTCCGTCGGCGGTGCTGCGGTCCAGGTTTCCTGTCGGCTCATCGGCCAACACGCAGGCCGGTTGGGTCACCAGTGCGCGCGCGATGGCCACCCGCTGGCGCTCGCCCCCGGAGAGTTCCGACGGCCGGTGCTGCAACCGCTCCTGCAGGCCCACGCTGGTCAGCGTGGCGCTGGCAGCGCGGGCAGAGTCCTCTGGTGCCATGCGCCGGATCCACAGCGGCATGGCCACGTTGTCCAGTGCGCTGAACTCCGGCAGCAGGTGGTGGAACTGGTAGACGAAACCCAGGTGACGGTTGCGCAAGCGGCCCTGTTCGCTGGCGCTGCGGGTCGACAGGTCCTGCCCCATCAACAGCACGCTGCCCGTGGTGGGCGCGTCCAGCGCGCCGAGCAGATGCAGCAAGGTGCTCTTGCCCGAACCCGACGCGCCGACAATGGCCAGCGTCTCGCCGGCGTGGACCTGCAGGTCCACGCCCTGCAACACCGTCACATCAAGCCGGCCTTCGCTGAACCGCTTGGTCAGGCCGCGGGCCTGCAACACCACGTCACTCATAACGCAAGGCCTCGGCCGGATTGACGCGACTGGCGCGCCAGCTCGGATAAATCGTGGCCAGGAAGGCCAGCACCAGTGAAATGACCGTGATCGGCACGATGTCGGCCTGCTGCGGGTCGCTGGGCATGCGGCTGATCAGGTAGATGTCCTTGGGCAGGAAGGTTGCACCCAGCATCTGCTCGAGCGCCGGCACGATCACGTCGATGTTGAACGCGATGCCCAGGCCCAGCGCCAGGCCGGCCAGCGTCCCGATCACGCCCACCATCGCACCCTGCACGACGAAGATACCCATGATGGAGCGCGGGCTGGCACCCAGGGTGCGCAGGATCGCGATATCGGCGTGTTTGTCGGTCACGGTCATCACCAGCGTGCTGACCAGATTGAATGCCGCAACCGCGACGATCAGCGTCAGGATGATGGACATCATGCGTTTTTCGACCTGCACTGCGGCAAACCAGGTCCGGTTCTGCCGCGTCCAGTCGCGGATCACCAGGCTGCCGCTCATCGTGGTGGCCAGGTCGGCGGCGACTTCCCGCGCCTGGTGCAGATCGCGCAACTTGAGCCGCACGCCCGTCGGGCCTTCCAGGCGGTAGATACGTGCCGCATCGTCCATGTGCATCAATGCCAATGCCGAGTCGTATTCGAAATGACCGGAATCGAAAGTGCCCACCACCGTCATCTGCTTGAGCCGCGGCACCACGCCGGCCGGCGTGATCTGGCCGCTGGGCGTGATCAGGGTCACGCTGTCGCCTTCGCGCACGCCCAGCGCGCGCGCCAGTTCGCCACCGAGCACGATGCCGAAAGACCCCGGCACCAGCCGCGCCAGCCCGCTGCGGCTCATGGCACGGCCCAGGTCGGTCACGTCGAGTTCGCGCTGCGGGTCGATGCCGCGCACCAGCGTCGCCTTCATGTCCTCGCCGCGCGCCAGCAGCCCTTGCGCGAATACGAACGGCGCAGCACCCATCACCTGCGGGTGGGACTTGGCCTCGGACAACGTGCGCTGCAGGTCGGGCAACGCTGCCCCATCCCTGGCGTAGATCTCGATATGCGAGACCACGCCCAGCATGCGGTCGCGCACCTCTTTCTGGAAGCCGTTCATGACGCTGAGCACGATGATCAGTGCAGCCACGCCCAGCGCGATACCCAGCATCGAGACGCCGGAGATGAAGGAGATGAAGCCATTGCGCCTTGTCGCGCGACCGGCACGGGTGTAACGCCAGCCCAAGGTCAGTTCGTAGGGCACTTGCATCAACGGCGGCGCGACAGTGGCATGTTCGGTTCAAGAGTAAAGCAGCGGACAGCAGCGATTGTGGCATCCCGCCTCCAACCCCACTGGCCCCGGCACAGTTCGACCGACAATGGGATCATGCAGTTGCTGATTCCGTATGCATTCGTCGCCGAGGAGCCAGGCTGTGCCCAGGCCGTGGCGACACTGCAACTGCCTGTCCTCGAGCGTTTGTTGCGCCGGTTGACACTGACGCACACCGAGGACTTGTCGCCGCACTCGCTCACGCCACCGCATGAACGCGCGCTGGCCCGGGCCATCGGAGTGCAGGCGCGCGACGGCATGATTCCCTGGGCAGCGCTGGAGCTTGCGCGCTGCGGGATAGACCCGGGCACCGCAGGCTGGGCCTGGGTCACGCCGGCGCACTGGCAGATCGGCACCGACCGCATCCAGATGACCGACCCCGCGGCACTGCAGCTGCCCGAAGACGAATCCCGCGCGCTGATGCTGGCGATGGCGCCATGGTTCGCGCAGGATGGCATCGAGCTGCTGTTCGATACGCCACAACGCTGGCTGGCGCGCGGCGCAGCACTGGCCGACCTGCCCAGCGCCTCGCTGGACCGGGTCATCGGGGTCGACCTCGGCCCCTGGATGCCGGCCACCGCCGCGCTGCGCCGGCTGCAAAACGAGATGCAGATGCTGCTCTACACCCACCCGGTCAACGATGCGCGCAGCGCCCGGGGTTTGCAGGCCGTCAATTCGTTCTGGATCAGTGGCAGCGGTGCGCTCGAGGCGGGCGCACCCGCACAGCCCATGCCTCGAATCGCGGGCGCGCTGCGCAGCGCCGCCCTGCTCGGGGACTGGAGCCACTGGGCGCAGGCCTGGCAGCAGGTCGACCAGGAAGCGTGCCAGGAACTGGCGACCGTGCTCGATGGCGGCGCGACAGGTGAGCTGGTGTTGTGCTCGGACCGCGCCACGCTGCATTTCAAACCCACCGCCGGCAGTTGGCGCGAACGCCTGCAACGCCGATTCAGTCGCGCGAGCCTGAAGGACTTCATCGGCCCATCATGAAAATCACCATCCGCGACATCCCGCCGCGCGCCGCATGGACCCTCGAGCAGGCCGGTGTACACCCCTTGCTGGCCCGCCTGTACGCGGCACGCGGTGTCAGCGCCATGGACGAACTCGACGAGGCTCTGAACCGGCTGTTACCGCCAGCCGACCTGCTCGGCAACACGCAGGCGGCCCGGCTGCTGGCCGACGCCATCGCACAGGACAAGCGGCTGTGCATCGTTGCCGACTACGACTGCGACGGCGCCACGGCCTGCGCTGTCGGCCTGCGCGGGCTGCGCCTGCTCGGCGCGCGCCAAGTCGGCTACATCGTGCCCGACCGGGTGCGCGATGGTTACGGCCTGACCGCGCCGATCGCCCAGCGCGTCAAGGACAGCGGCGCTGACGTGCTGATCACGGTCGACAACGGCATTGCCAGCATCGACGGTGTCGCCCACGCCCGCGCGCTCGGCCTGCAGGTGCTGGTGACCGACCACCACCTGCCGGCCAGCGAACTGCCGCAGGCCGACGTGATCGTCAATCCCAACCAGCCCGGCTGCGGCTTCGCCAGCAAATCCATCGCCGGTGTCGGCGTGATGTTCTACGTGCTGCTGGCCTTGCGCTCGGAACTGCGCGAACGCGGGGTATTCACGGCCCAGAACCAGCCCAAGCTCGACGCTTTGCTGCCGCTGGTGGCTCTGGGCACGGTGGCCGACGTGGTGCGGCTCGACGCCAACAACCGCCGGCTGGTGGCGCAAGGCCTCAAGCGCGTGCGCGCCGGAGCACTGCCTGCCGGCATGGCCGGCCTGTTCAGCGCGGCTGGCCGATCGGCCCCAAGCGCCACCACCTTCGACTTCGGTTTCGCGCTGGGCCCGCGCATCAACGCCGCCGGACGCCTGAGCGACATGACACTGGGCATCGAATGCCTGCTGACCGACGACCCGCAGCGTGCCGCCGAACTGGCCCGCCAGCTCGACGCCATCAACCGCGAGCGGCGCGAGATCGAAGGCGACATGCGCACACAGGCGATGGAGATCGCCGAGTCCCTGTTCGAGGACGGCGAGGAACCGCCGCCGGCGATCTGCGTGTTCGACCCCGATTTCCATGAAGGCGTGGTCGGCATCGTGGCCTCGCGCATCAAGGACAAGCTGCACCGGCCCACCTTCGTGTTTGCCGCCAGCCAGGCGCCGGGCAAGGAACACGAACTCAAGGGCTCGGGCCGCTCGATCCCGGGTTTTCACCTGCGCGACGCGCTCGACCTGGTGGCCAAGCGCCACCCAGGCGTGTTGCTGCGTTTCGGCGGCCACGCGATGGCCGCGGGTTGCACCGTCGCCGAGGAACACCTGGACACCTTCGAACAGGCGCTGGCCGAAGTGGCGATGCAGTGGCTCGATGCGGCAACCCTGCAGCGCCGGCTCGAGACCGACGGCCCGCTGGCGCCCGAATACCGTCGCGTCGACCTGGTCGACACGCTGCACAAGGAGGTGTGGGGGCAGGGTTTCGCGCCACCGCTGTTCAGCGAAGAGCTCGAAGTGGTGTCGCAGCGCCTGGTGGGCGAAAAACACCTGGCCCTCAAGCTGCTGCACCAGGGCACACCCATCGACGGCATCTGGTTCAACCACACTGACAGCCTGCCGCCGCGGGCGCGCATGGCGTTCCGGCTTGACGCCGACGAATGGAACGGCGCGCGCAAGCTCAAGTTCCTGATCGAGGCCGTCGAAACGCCCGCGCGCTGAGCGCGACAATACACACATTGCGTCTCATCCATCCATTGCATGGCACCACCATGACTGCACCCGCATCGTTCGACCTGTCCGGTCGCCTGGCCCTGATCACCGGCTCGAGCGCCGGCATCGGTTTCGCGCTGGCGCGCGGACTGGCCCGGGCCGGTGCGGCCATCGTCATCAATGCACGCAACGCGAACAAACTCGAGCAGGCAGCGAAGACGCTGCGCGACGAAGGTGCCACGGTCCATGCGCGTGCGTTCGACGTGACCGACAACGATGCAGTTGCCCAGGCCGTGGCGGCGATCGAAGAAGACATCGGCCCGATCGATATCCTGATCAACAACGCCGGCATGCAGCGCCGCGCGCCGCTGGAAGACTTTACCCAGGAGCACTGGCATGAACTGATGCGCACCAACGTCGACAGCGTGTTCATGGTCGGCCAGGCCGTGGCCCGCCACATGATCACGCGCAAGAAGGGCAAGATCATCAACATCTGCTCGGTGCAAAGCGAGTTGGGTCGCCCGAACATCGCGCCCTACACCGCCAGCAAAGGAGCTGTGAAGATGCTGACCAAGGGCATGGCGATCGACTGGGGGCAACACGGCATCCAGGTCAATGGCCTCGGCCCCGGCTACTTCAAGACGGAACTCAAT
>CAZADK010000086.1:8829-11122 GCA_964483855.1 uncultured Rhodoferax sp. | reverse complement strand
CCAGGGCGTCGATCTGCTGGGCAACAACCCGGGGCCGACCAACATCGCCGCTGGCTTGTCGACGATCGAGGAGAAGTCGCTGGGGGCCATCGCCAAGAGTGGCAACGCGCCGATTGCCGGCGTGCTCGGGTATGCCGAAGCACCGGGCGCCAGCGGCCTATACGCCATGGACGCGCCGGCCTATTCGCCGGAGTCCTTGACCGGCTTCGTCGCCGCGGGTGCGCAACTGTTGCTGTTCTCGACCGGTGTGGGCAACAGTTATGTCAGCCTGCTGGCGCCGACGATCAAGTTGTCGGCCAACCCGGTGGCCACGCAGCGATTGCGCGAGCAACTCGACTACGACGCCAGCGCGGTGTTCCGGGGAGCGTGCACGCTGGACGACGCGGCGCACGAGTTGCTGTTACTGCTGCTCGACATCGCCAGCGGCAGCCTGACCTGGGGCGAGGTGCTCGGCGAAGGCGAAGAAGTTGTCAGCCGCATTGGCGAAGCGCTGTGAACTGCCATCGGGTTTCCAGATCGACCGCCCCAGTGGGCCGCACGGACGACACATGACGGACAACACCAACACGACAATCGAGGCCACGGCACGCGCGCTGGTGCTGCACCACGACGACAACGTCGCCATTGCCTTGTGCGCATTGCCGGCCGGCAGCCAGGTACAACCGCGGGCGGCGGCTGCGCAAACCTGCATCACACTGCGCGAGCCGATCGCCCTTTGCCACAAGTTTGCGCTGCAAGACATCGCCGCTGGCGAGGTGGTCGTGAAATATGGAGAGTCGATCGGCCGCGCAACTTGCGCGATTGCCGCTGGCGCGCATGTGCACATTCACAACCTGGCGAGTACCCGCGGGATCTAGCCCCGCCGACCCAATCGCACGACCGGCTCCCCGGAGTTTGGCCTAGCCGCTTCGATCCAGCAGGAACGGATAGGTGAGCCAGTTGCGGCGCGTATTGGACGTATCCATGGTCGGCGGTGCCGCCGGGTCGGGGCGTACGCCATGGTCGAGCAGCGCGCGAACGATCAGGTGCATGTTGCCGTACTCGGCATCCGTCAGGTCGCTATCGGGTTGTATCGGCGTTCCCGTGACCAGAATACGCCCGAGGCAGGCGTGAGTGCCCAGGCCGAAGGTCACTCCGTACAGCCACCCCGACGGCGGGGCGGCCCGATGCGGGTCGAACTCTTGCGCTTGCGCGCCAAACATGAGTGGGTCCTGGTTCACCTGGAACATGTCCACCAACACATCACCACTCTCGAAGGTCTCTGCGCGGCTCTTGATATGCACGGGGCAGGTCAGTTTGCGATGAAGCTCCGGCGTGGGTGGGTGCAGGCGCAGACTCTCCCAGATGCAGCGCTGCAGGAACCAAGCCTGCTGCATCACGAGCGTTTCGTCCTGCGGTTGTTCGGCGCGCCAGGTGAAGATATGGTGCATGGCGTGGGTCAGCGCATGGGTGGTCGACAACGCCCCCACGAACAGGAAATACGCCGTCTCCTTCAGTATCTTGTCGCGCGGCAGGTCGATGTTGTCTTCGTTGCGCAGCAGGATGGTCAGCAGATCGCGCGGCAACTCGGACTCGGGCATCTCGCCCCGATCGACGCGTTCGAGCAGCGCACGGCGCCGCCGTTCGGACGCCTGATAGAACACCTGATCGAACTCGTCCAGCGTGTCGAGGATCTCGCGTCGGATGGCGTCCTTGTCTCCCGAGGTGATCTGACCCAGCGTCGCCGCCTTGCTGAACGACTTGATCATGCGCAACAGGGTCGCCGTTTCTTCGCGCGAGCGCAGCGGACGGTCGATGCCGGACGCGTCGGCCGTCAGGTTCATCAGCACGTGGTAACCGAAGTCCGCCAGGTCACCACCACCGCGGCGCAGGAAAGGCGACAGTGTTTCCTGGATCGTCCGCGGGAAGATGTTGCGTTCGTAGTTCCGGAAATAGTCGCGGCGAAAGAGCCTTTGCGCCAGGTGCCGCCGCGCCGCATGTTCTTCGCCAAACAGATTCACCAGCACGTCCTTCATCAGGATCGCGCCTTCTTCATACAAACCCTGCTTGAGTGTCGCGTTACGCAGGAGTTCGTCGGCTTCCTTGTACTTTGAAATGACCATGGCAGACACTGACGATCTCCTTCGGTTGCGTGAGTCCCCGTGCCCGTCAAGCACAGCAGCTACCCTGGCGTGGGAGCGTACCGCCTTTTGGCGCATCGGTTCGGATACGTGACATACGATGGTATGAGCCCGGCCCGCCCTGGTCAAGGCATGGCATGGCACAGGCGTGACACATGTGTGACACATGTGTG
>CAZADK010000086.1:0-8729 GCA_964483855.1 uncultured Rhodoferax sp. | reverse complement strand
GTGACACATGTGTGACACATGTGTGGCACAAGCGTGGAGCCGAGCAGGCGCCTGGCATCGGCAAGCCGCACGTGCCGGCGCAACCGAGGCCCATGACCCGGCTTGCCGTCGATCGCACTATGTCAGAATACTTTGCAAGGGCGTGGCAAGCGCTGCGCCATGCGTTGAACCATTTGCCATCGTCGCCGGCTTTTTCCTGCAGGCCAGGCAACCCTGCTCCGACGCACGTCACCAGGCTTGTCGCTTGCGCTGCCTGGCCCAGCCCCTTGCTTCCACTGACACATGCGACTCAAGGACAAGATTGCCATCATCACCGGTGCGGCCTCGGGCATGGGTCTGGCCGACGCGCGGTGTTTCGTGCGCGAAGGCGCCTCCGTGGTTCTCACCGACCAACTCCTCGCCCAGGGGCAGGCGCTGGCCCGAGAACTGGAAAATCAAGGCCATCAGGTGGTCTTCGTCCAACACGATGTGGCTGACCCGGCGCAGTGGCAAGAGGTCGTACGCGTGACGCTGAAACGGTTCGGGCGCATCGACATCCTGGTCAACAATGCCGGCATCTCGGGGTCCGCCGTGGCCGATGTCACCGAACTCGATCTGTTCGATCGCCTCATCGACGTCAACCTGCGCGGCTGCTTTCTCGGCATTCGGGCCGTGGTGCCGCACATGGGCGAGCACGGCGCCTCGATCGTGAACATCTCCTCGATCTGCAGCCATGTGGGAACACCGGGCGTGCACATCGGTTACCACGCGTCAAAAGGCGGCATACGCGCGTTGACCAAGGCGGCGGCGGCCGAGTTCGGACCGCGCAAGATCCGCGTCAACAGCATCCACCCGGGCGCGATGCCGGCGATGCGCGACCGCCAGTTGACCACCCATGCGGCACGCGACCGCATCATCGCCCGGGTGCCCTTGCGCCGAGCGGGCGAGGTCGATGACGTGGCCAACACGGTGCTGTTCCTGGCCTCGGACGAATCCGCCTACATCACCGGTGCCGAGCTTATCGTCGATGGAGGATTTCTTGCCACCTGATCACGGCATCCCCGGGCAGCAACAACCGGCACCACCGACCGGCCTGTTTTCCGGGTTCACCGTAGGTGGCCTGTCGCTGCGCAACCGCATCGTGATGGCGCCGATGACCCGCGAGAAGGCCATCGATGGCAGACCGGGCGACGATGTGCTGGCGTATTACGCACGACGGGCAGCGGGCGGCGTGGGACTGATCATCACCGAAGGCATGCCGCCGGACGCCACAGGTGCCTTTGGCTCCACCGTACCGCATTTTTTCGGGCCACAGCGTGATACCTGGCGCGCCGTGGTACAGGCCGTGCACGCGCATGGCAGCTGCATCATGCCGCAACTGTGGCATGTCGGCGCCTTCGATCCCTCCCTGATCGGCATGTCGGATTCGATACCGGTCGAACGCTGCAGCCCCTGCGGACTTGCGGCACCGGGTCGCCCCCTGGGCCGCAGCATGACGCTGACGGACATCGCCAACACCATCGCCGCGTACGCGGATGCGGCGCAGGCGGCCATGGCGCTGGGTTTTGACGGCATCGAGATCCACGGCGCCCATGGCTACCTGCCGGACCAGTTCCTGTGGGCCGGAACCAATCAGCGCAGCGACGGGTATGGCGGCGACATCGCCGGCCGCACACGTTTTGCCGTGGAACTGGTTCAAGCCTGCCGGCGCGCCACTCGGGCGGATTTCCCGATCGTGTTCCGGTTCTCCCAATGGAAACAGCTCGACTACTCGGCCCGCCTGGCGACCTCACCCGAGGAACTGCAGACCATCCTGCAGTTGCTGGTACGGGCCGGCGTGGATATGTTCCACTGCTCGACCCGCCGATACTGGGAGCCCGCCTTCAGTGGCGACGATCGAAGCCTGGCGCACTGGACGCGGCTGCTCTCGGGTAAGCCGGTCATCGCGGTGGGGTCCGCCAGCCTGAGCAACGAATTCAAATCGACCATGGGCAAGGTGCACGCCGAAATCGAACCGCGGGACATCGCACGCATGGAGCAAGGACTGACACACGGGCACTATGACCTGATCGCCATGGGCCGCGCCTTGATCGCGAATCCAGACTGGGTGCACCTGGTTCGGGCAGGTCGCGTGGCCGAGCTCAGGGATTTCAGCAAGGCGATGCTCGATTCACTGGCGTGACGCCTGCAGACTGTGCCGGCCCCGAGGCGCGAGCGATGCGCCACCGCGGCGAGGTCCCCCCGTCCGTGTGTTGTCAAGCCCCCCTGGCTTGGCGCGAGATCAGGCTGCATGTGGCCAGCAGAACCTGGGCATGTTCGACGACGTTGTGCTCCATTCGATGGCGTGGGCCGGCAATTGCCACCGCCAGGGTTTCAGACCGCAGGCTCAGGTAGGTGGCCACGGCCCACACATCGGGCACGTTCTCGCCACGGGTGACGAAGTAACCACGCCGACGGCTGTCGACGATATCCTTGACCAGCGCCTCGGCGCCGGTGATGGTGTCGGGCGTCACCGCGGGGAAAGTGCGGCCTGACAGCTGCGTGCGCAACTCGGCCTCCTTCAGGCTGCCGAGCAAAGCCTTGCCGATGGCGCTGCTGTGCATGGGCTTGAAATGCCCGGGCTTGGCCGAATAACGAATCGCGTGCTGGCTCTCGAACACCTGCAGGTAGATCACGGCGTCGTGCTGCCGCTTGCCCAGAATGACGGTCTCACGGGAGTTGTCGCGCAGCCGCTCCAGCAAAGGGGTCACCTGTTGCACGATGGGATCGTGCGCCTGCGTCTCTACCGCCACGTCATAGATGCGCCGCGTCGGATACAGGGACCGGGGTCGGCTAAGCGAGTACAGATATCCACGTGCAATCAAGGTTCGCACGATCGCATGGCAACTGCTCTTGGGGATGCCGGTGATGTCAGCCAGCTCGGTCAGGGAAACGGGCTTTCGCACGCGCTGAAAGGCCTCCAGGATGTCCAGCACCCGGCCCACGGATGTCACGGTTGCCCCAGCCCCTACCCCTGGAATTTGTTCGGCATTCTGAACAGATGGGTCCTGATCCAAGACAACGCCTCCTTTCATTGCCGGCTTGTTCGGCCCGTCGAATAATCGTTCTTCCGTTCGAATCCTAGCAGGCTTACGATCCCGACCCATGGACCAAGCTGACGACAACGGCACCGCCGCGCCGGCACAGACACTCGTGCGGGTGGACAGGCGCGAGACCGGCGCGGTGTGGTTGACCATTGATCGGGCCCAGAAACACAATGCCTTGGCGCGTCCGGTGCTGGCGCGTCTGGCTGCGACCCTGCAGGAGGTGGGCGCCGAACCGCAGGTGCGTTATATCGTGCTGCGCGGCGCGGGAGACCGGTATTTCGCGGCCGGTGGCGACCTGCGGGAGCTCGCCAGCGTCAAGGACGCACCGGCTGTCGCTCAGATGATGGAAGACGCCGGCTCCGCTCTCGATGCCATCCGCGACTGCCCTGTACCCGTCCTGGCCTATCTCAACGGCGACGCCCTCGGCGGCGGTGGCGAGCTGGCGCTGGCCTGCGACATGCGATTGCAAGCGTCACACGCGCGCATCGGGTTCATTCAAGCGCGCCTGGCCATTACCTCGGCCTGGGGCGGCGGGCCCGATCTGTTTCGTCTCATCGGTCCGTCGCGCGCGATACGCATGATGAGTCGCTGCGAGTTGATCGACGCAACCACGGCCCTGGCGTGGGGACTGGCGGACGCGGTCATATCGAACGGACCTGACGGCGCCGACATGACCGCATTCACCCAGCCGCTGGACCAATGCGCGCCTCAGGTGCTGCGCGGAATCAAGGCCCAGGCCATTGCCGCGCGCCGGGGTCAGGGCTGGGCAGCACACCGCCGCGTCGAGCAGGAGCAACTGGCCAAGACCTGGCTGCACGATGACCATTGGGCCGTGGCCGACAAGCTGCTGCAGAAGACGAGTGCATGAAGCCCCAGCAGCCCAACACCGCCCCCACGCCTGCTGAGCCCGCGTTGGGGCTGACCAGCCGCAGTGGGATAACGATGGCCCCCAGCGTGGGCGCCGACGCGGTGCAGCCCGACCGGATCGGCGCGCCCGGCCAGTACCCATTCACCCGCGGCATCTTTGCAGACGGCTACCAGGGCAGGTTATGGACGATTCGCCAATACGCGGGTTTCGGTACGGCGGAGGAATCGAACGAACGCTACAAATTCCTGCTGGCGCAGGGCCAGACCGGGCTGTCGGTGGCGCTTGACTTGCCAACGCAGTGCGGATACGACCCGACGCATCCGATGGCGCGGCCCGAGATCGGCAAGGTTGGCGTGTCGCTGTCCAACTTGTCCGAGGCAGAGATCCTGTTCAAGGACCTCGATCTGTCGACCATCTCCACCTCGTTCACCATCAATGGCACGGCAGCCATCGTATACGCGATGTATCTGGCCGTGGCCGACAAACAGGGCGTACCGCGCAGCAAGCTGACCGGCACCATCCAGAACGACATTTTGAAGGAATACGTGGCGCGCGGCACCTGGATCTTCCCTGTGCCGCCGTCGATGCGCCTGGTCGCCGACGCCATCCTGTATTCGAACGAGGTCACGCCACGCTTCAACCCGATCAGCATCGCCGGCGCCCATGTACGCGATGCCGGCGCGACCGCAGCCGAGGAGATGGCCTACACCCTGGCCAATGGCCTGGCCTACGTGGATGAGCTGCGCCGGCGCGGCGGCGATGTGGAGAAATTCGCCAAGCGCCTGTCGTTCTTCTTCTACGTGCACATGGACTTCTTCGACGAGGTCGCGAAATTCCGCGCCGGACGCCGATTGTGGGCCCGGTTCATGCGGGAGCGTTATGGCGTGCAGGACCCGAAGGCGCAACACTTTCGTTTCGGCGTGGTCTGCGGCGGAAGCTCGCTGGTGGCGCCGCAACCGTACAACAACGTGGTTCGCGTGGCGGTGGAGACCATGGCGGCGGTATTTGGCGGCGCGCAATCCATCTTCACCTGCGCCATGGATGAGGCGTTCCAGATCCCGACCGAGTTCAGCGCCGAACTGGCGCTGCGCACCCAGCAGATCATCGCCTACGAAAGCGGCATCGCACGCAGCGTGGACCCGCTGGGCGGCAGTTATGTGCTGGAGCAGCATACCGACAAGATGGAGGCGATGATCCTGGAGGTGATGGCCGACATCGATGCCTACGGCGGCGTGGTCAAGGCCATCGAAGACGGCTGGATCCAGATGCGGCTGGCCGTGCGGGCCCTGGAACGCAAGCGGGACACCGACAGTGGACGCCAGGTGATCGTCGGATTGAATCATTTTCGCAAGGAGGACGAGCGCATCGGCGTTGGGGAGGTCTTCAAGCTCGACCCGACGGTGGCCGAACGGGTGCTGGAGAAATTCCAGCGCGTGCTGGACACCCGCAGCCAGGCTGCGGTGGACGCTTGCCTGGCGCGCCTGGCCCAGGCTGCCGCACGGGACGACGACAACCTCATGCCGTACCTGGTCGAATGCTGCCATGCCTTTGCCACGGTCGGCGAAATGGTGGACTGCCTCAAGCAGCAATGGGGTGAATTCAAGGAACCGGTGAACCTATGACACACGTGCCAGCACGTGGCCCCCTGGCTGGCCGGCGCATCCTGATCGGCAAGCCGGGCCTGGATGGCCATGACATCGGTGCCAAGATCGTGGCTCTGGCCTTGCGCGATGCCGGCGCCGAAGTCATCTACACCGGTCTGCGCCGAACTCCGGCACAGATAGCGCAGGTGGCGGTGGACGAAGGCGTCGATGCGGTGGGTCTGAGCATCCTGTCGGGCAGCCACTGCGAGTTGGTCGCAGCCGTGCTGACGGAATTGCGCCAGCGTCAGGCGGTGGACGCCAAGGTCTTTGTCGGCGGCACCATCCCGGGCGAAGACCGAGCCCAGTTGCTGGCCCTGGGCGTGGCGGCGGTGTTCACTGCCGAAACACCACTCGACGCAGTGGTGGACGCGTTGGCCGCGCAGTTGCAATGACAGCCAACCCGCCCATTGACGATACCCCCTACCGTGCCAGACCGCCCGCGGCCTCGCACGAGGGTCGAGGCCCGCTCGCAGGCATCCGGGTGATCGAGGTCGGGCACATGCTTGCGGGCCCCTACAGCGGCATGCTGCTCGCGGACATGGGCGCCGAGGTCATCAAGATCGAGCCACCCGAGGGTGACCTTGCTCGCAAGGTGAGCCCCCATTTCATCGGACCGCACAACGCCTACTTCGCCAGCCTCAACCGCAACAAGCGCAGCGTGATGCTGGACCTTGCCAGCGCCGATGGCCGTCGGGAACTGGAGGCGATAGCGGCCAGATCGCACGCACTGCTTACCAATCTGCGTCCGTCGGCCATCCGCAAGCTGGGCCTGTGTTATGACAGCCTGCGTGCCTGCAACCCGAACATCGTCTGCGTGGCGATGACCGGTTACGGCCTGCACGGCCCCTATTCCGACAACCCGGCCTACGACTATGTGATACAGGCGCTGACCGGCGTGATGGCGCTGACCGGCGACCCGGCCGCGCCACCGACCAAGGCAGGGTATTCGGCGGTGGACAATTCCACCGGCATCATGGCGGCCATGGGCTTGCTGGCCAAGATCGTCGAAGGCCGGGGCGGGCAGGTCGATGTTGCGATGTACGACGTGATGTTGTCGCAGCTCAACTACCTGGCGGGCGCCGCACTGAACACGGGCGAGTCGGTACCACGCCTGGCCAACTCGTCGCATCCCTATGTGGTGCCGGCGCAAATCTTCCCCACACAGGACGGCTGGCTCACCTTGTTCATCACGCACGACGCGTTCTGGCGCATTTTCTGCGTCGAATTGGGCCGGCCCGAGTGGGCTGACGATCCGGCATTCGCCACCATGGCCGCACGCCGCAACAACCGCGCGCAGGTGCTGCAGGATGTCGGCGCGGTGTTGCTGCAGGCGTCGGCGCGCGCATGGGTACAACGATTGGCGCCGCTGGGCCTGGTCGTGTCCGAAGTGTTGACGCTGTCGCAGTCACTGGAAAGCGGCTTGACCCAGACACGCGCGCTGGTGGTGCCTCTGGGCGGTGACCATGCCGGCCCGCGGACGGACGATGCGAAACCCATGCTGCGCGCCATTGCCAGCCCCGTCCGCTTCGATGGCTTCACACCCCGCTATGGTCTGCCCCCGTTGCTCGATGAGCATCACGCCGCGGTACTGTCGGATGCACAAGCCTGAGCCGGACTCGCCCGCGATCCGCCCGGCGCTGGATCGTTATCGGCTCGGCCGCGACCTGACCACGCTGGCCAATGCCAGCGCGGACGATCTGCGGCACCATCCGCACCGGGACCCGGCAGCTCCCACTGCGTGGCGCATCGGAATGACCGGCGCGCCAGGCGCGGGCAAGAGCACGCTGGCCGGGCGTCTGGCCTTGCACCGGGCGTCGCTGTCGAACCAGAGCCCGCACGCCTGCGCCCGTCGTGTCGGTGTGTTGGCCGTGGACCCGAGCAGCCCGCGCAGCGGTGGCGCCATCCTCGGCGACCGGATCCGCATGGACGGGTTGCCTTTCAGCGCGGAGATCTTTATCCGTTCCATCGCCTCCCGCTCCACGACCGACGGCCTGAGCGACAACCTGCCCGAGATGCTGGACCTGATGGACCACCACGGCTTCGACGAAGTCGTGCTGGAGACGGTGGGTGCGGGTCAGGCCGAATACGCCGCCCGATCGCAGGTCGATACGCTGGTCCTGGTGCTGCTGCCCGACAGCGGTGACATCGTGCAGGCGATGAAAGCCGGCATCATGGAGCTGGCCGACATCTGCGTGGTCAATAAATCCGACCTGGCGGGCGCGCGACGCATGGTCGCCGACATCCAGCGCGTGGCGGCACTCACACGCCATCGACCCGGTGATTGGCAGCCCACGGTGCTGCTGCCATCCAACCTCGAACCCGCGTCCGTGGTCGGCTTGTCGCAAGCGATCGACCGGCATCAAGCGTGGCTGGCCGAGGCCGGCCGGCGGCAGGCGCGGGGCGATGCGCGCGCTCGTTATCGTCTGCGCCGCCTGATCGAGCGACACGTCGCACACGTGGTCGACGAACTGGACGCAGGCGTGATGTCGGCGCCGATCGCACAGCAGCTGGCGGCGGCATGGACACGGCTTTCGTCCTGCTACCCAGCCCCTCAAACCCAAGGAGAACGGACATGCTGACAGACCAGCAGCTCAAGACCCTGTTGCGCGCGCATTTCGATGCCGAGGCGGCACGGGACGTGCAGTGGATCAAGAACACCGTTTCCGATGATTGCGAGTACGAAGTCATCGGCCCCTACTACCCGGACGATCCGGTCAAGAAGGCCAAGAATGCGGAAGGCCGCGAAGCGGTCGGGCGGTTGTGGGAAAACTACTTCCGCAAGTTCCAGTCCTACCAGATCGAATGCGGCGAAGACGACATGTTCACCTGGCCCGAACAAGGCCTGGTGTTTGCCCGCGTCAGCATCACCGCAACGCCGGCTGAAGACTTCGAGGGTTTTCCAGCTGGCAAGCCGTTCTGTTACCGCACCGGCGCGTTGTGCTGGTTCGATGCCAAAGGCGAAATGACCAAGGAAATGGTGTTTGGCAGTCTCGGCCAGGTCCTGATGGACTTGCGCCGGATGCGCGACTTCCTGGCGCAAGCCGAGCCCGGCACTCGCGCCCGATGACTGAGTCGGGATCGGTTCTCCCGGTGATCGCGCACCGACTTGCCGGCAAGGTGGCGATCGTCACCGGTGCCGGGCGCGGCATCGGC
>CAZADK010000085.1:4753-11181 GCA_964483855.1 uncultured Rhodoferax sp. | reverse complement strand
CTTGTCCACTTCGGCCGCCTTGCGTGGCAAGGTCGATCCGCCGCCGTCGGCATGCAGGAAGAAGGACGACAGTTTTTCGTCCGTCGTGGCCTCGTGGTTCATCGCGATCAGGCCGCGGCTGACGTAACTGGTGGATGGCTTGCCCATGGCGTCCAGGCTGAACCACTCCATGCCGTCGTGGTGGTCACCTGCCCGTTTGTCGAAATCGGTGTCGGTGCCGTCGTTGCGGAACACCGCAGCGCCAGGCAGGATCGGGTCGCCCAGCGCATACAGCACCTGGGCGCGGTATCCCGCCGGTACTTGCACCGTATCGGCAAGGCTTCGGGCCACCGGTGTGAACCCCAGGCGGGTGATCGGGTTTTGCGCGGCGGCATCGGCGCCCGCACCGGTCGTGGCGCAGCCAGTCAGGGCCAGGCTGCTCAGGGCGACGCTGGCCGCTGCGCCGGCACCCCCGCGCAGCAGCGATCGGCGGCTGAGTCGTTGTTGCACGATGGCGTCGAAGTGCGGGTTGGCGGACCGGTTAGAGTCCTCGTCGTTGAAGAGCGCGCGGGGGGTCGGGGAATCAGAGTGCATGGAAATAAGGCAATAGGTTGGTGGCGACCTTCCGAGCATCGGTCAATCAGGTGACAGTTCCATGACAAGTCCCCGCGCGGTACAGGGCTGTCGGTGATGCAGAATCGCTTTCGGGAGTGCCCGCCATGTCACGTCGTTCCAAGGTTTTGCTGGTTGTCTTTGTCGTGCTGGCATTCTTTGGCCTGGCCGCGGTGCTGGTGCCGAGCCTGCCGACCTTCGGCGGCCCGATGGACGGCGACCGACTTGCGCGCATGCGCCAGTCTGCGCACTATGTCGGTGGCCGGTTCGAGAACACGCCGCCGTACCAGGCCGAACTGGCGCTGGTGCAGAACCTGCGCGATTACATGGGTGGCCAGCAGCGCGAGCCCGGCTTCGGCATTCCCGTCCTGCCGCTGGTGCCGGGCAGCCTGAAGCTGCCGCCACTGGCCGGCATGCGCGCGATCTGGTTCGGCCACTCGACCGTGCTGATCGAGATTGACGGCGTTCGCATCCTGACTGACCCGGTATTGTCACAACGCGCCTCGCCGTTCCAGTTTGTCGGCCCGCAGCGCATGCATCCGCCGCCGATCGAACTGGCGCGCCTGGACGGCATCGACGCGGTCGTGATCTCGCACGACCACTATGACCACCTGGACCGCGACACCATCTTGCAGCTGGCGCGCGGCGGCACGCACTTCTTCGTTGCCTTGGGCATCGGCGCGCATCTGGAGCGCTGGAGCGTGCCGCTGGCGCAGATCCACGAGATGGACTGGTGGGAGCACACCCGCTTCAAGGGCGTCGAGATCCACGCCACGCCGGCGCGCCATTATTCCGGCCGCAAGAGCATGGACAACTCCACGTTGTGGTCTTCCTGGATGATTCGCGGCGCCGGGTATTCGGCCTATTACAGCGGCGATACCGGGTACGGCCCGCACTTCAAGCAGATCCGCGAGCGGCTGGGCGCACCGGATTTTGCCTTGATGAAGATCGGCGCCTACGGCAACAGCTGGCTCGATATCCACATGGACCCGGAGTCCGCGGTACAGGCCCACCTCGACCTGGGTGCGAAGACCTTGTTGCCGGTGCACTGGGCCACCTTCAACCTGTCGTACCACGCCTGGGGCGAGCCGATCCTGCGCGCGCTCGCGGCGGCACGCGGCAATGGGGTGCAGCTGGTCACGCCGCGCGTGGGCGAGGTGGTCGATGTCGATGTGCCGTTCGTGAGCCGGGATTGGTACCGCGGCAAACCGTGAGCCCGCGAGGGCCATGTCTGGCTGCAATGACGCGGTGCCGGTGCTGGTGCTGGTGCCCGACAGGTGTCTGCATTGGTCACTTTCGTCTGCTCTCGCGCATCATCGCGAGAGCTTCACGCACCACATGCCTGACGTGCGCCGGCCGCGTTAAGGGATAACCCTCGGGCGCTCGGGCAGACCGCAAACTGGCTATATCGAATCTGTGAATCTGGACTTACTGGCAGTCTGGCTGCAACCTTAATCTCGTGTTCATGGCCATCACGTGGCGCAGGTCCCGGTAGCGCTTGGCGCGCAGGCCACGTGGCTGGGCATGGTTTGGTATGGCCCGGCGCAAGCCGGCGGTTCGTCAATACAACGCGTCCAGCCGTGTCTCCCCGGAGCCGAAACCCGGGGCGCTCGGTACGCACAGGAGAAAACCGATGAAGCAGATTTCCTTCCTCCGGCTGACAGCATGCGCCATGACTCTGGCAGTGAGTGCCGGTGCCGTGGCTGCCGACAAAATCGTGATGAATATCGGATGGTCGACGCCGGCGGATTCCTCGTACTCCGTGGCAGCCAAGAAGTTCAAGGAGCTTGCCGAGAAGTACACCAACAACGCGGTGGATGTGAAGCTGCGCTGCTGTGGCCAGATCGGCACGGAAGACGATGCCTTCAAGGCGATGCAGCTGGGCACTGTTGATGCCTACTTCATCAGCCAGAACAATGTGTCGCCGCATTGGCCGTTGATGGATGTGTTCGTGCTGCCGTACGTATTCCAGAGTGAAGCCCATGTGACCAAAGTGACGACCGGACCAGTAGGTGAAACCATCCGCAAGCAGATCTTGGCCGATACCGGTGTGCACCTGCTGACTTTCGGAGCTCCGAGTTATCGCGACCTGTTCAACTCACGCCAGCCTATCAACAGCATGGCCGACATGAAAGGGCTCAAGCTGCGTGTGCCCAAGAACAAGGTGATGATCGCAACGTTCCAGGCATTTGGCGCCGAGCCGGTTCCGCTGGCCTGGTCGGAAACGCCGACAGCCTTGCAGACCAAAACCATCGATGGCGCCGACAACGGAACCAACGTGATCAAGGAGATGAAGTTCTACGAGTTCTCCAAACACCTGGTGGTGCTGGACCACTTTGCCGGCGTCGCGCCCCTGTTTGCCAGCGAGCGGATGATGAAGAAATTCAGTCCAGCGCAAGCGGCCGCGATCCGAAAAGCCGCGGTTGAGGCCGGTGCTTACCATACCGAGATACAAACCAAGGAAACCGCTGACATCCGCAAGTGGCTGGTAGAGCAGGGTGGCATGGTTATGACCACTCCGGCCCGGGGCCCGTTCATAGCAGCGGCGCAGAAGGTGCAGAAGGAGTTTGCAGCCGAAGGCGGTCCGAAGTTCTCCGAGCTGGTGAATCTGATCCAGGCTGCGGCCAAATAACCGGCAGCGGCGACCCGCACCAGCACGACCGGACGGCGACGTGACCCACGCTCTGCGATTCCTCGATCGCCACTTTGAGGCCATCATCGCCTGTGTCTGTCTTGCAGCGGTCGCCTGCTTCGTGTTCCTGCAGGTGATCCTTCGGTACGGGTTCAATAGCGCCCTGACCTGGACCGAAGAACTGTCCGGTTTTGCGATGGTGTGGGCGGTCTACATGGGCGCCGCCCTGGCAGTTCGGGAACGATTCCACGTCCGCATCATGGCAGGTGTCGTCGCGCTTCCCAGGAAAATCGCACTGCCGCTGGTGGTGCTGGCCGACCTGATCTGGCTGGTGTTCAACCTGTTCATGATCCGGGTCAGCATCGAATACCTCGGGGTCCTGTGGAAACGCACGTCGACATCCCCTTCGTTGGGCATCGACATGGTGTGGCCGGAGTCGATCGTGCTCATCGGTTTCGTGCTGATGACCTTTCGCCTAATCCAGATCTACGTGCGCTGGTACGCCGAGGGCTGCAAGGAACTGCCCGGTGTTTCAGCCGAGTACCAGACACCCTGAAAGCTGAAATGAGTGATCTGGCTCTGATCTGCCTGGTGTTCACCGTGCTCACGGTGTTCGGTGTTCCGCTGATCGCGGGTATCGGCATTACGACCGCGCTGGCGCTGTTCCTGATCGACATACCGTACACGCTGCTCGCGCAGTCTGGATTCACCGCGCTGCAGCCGTTCCCGCTGCTGACGATTCCGCTGTTCATCCTGGCCGGTCGCCTGATGGAAGTTGGTGGTATGGCGACCCGCATGATCGATGTTGCCAAGTCGTTTGTCGGCAACTACCGCGGCAGCCTGGGCATGGTGACGGTGCTAGCCTGCATGTTGTTTGCCGCCTTGTCCGGTTCCGGGCCGGCTACAACCGCCGCGATCGGCAGCGTGATGATTCCGGCCATGCGGCGCGATGGTTATTCAGCGAGTTTTGCCGCCGCCGTATCCGCCTCCGCCGGTGCGCTGGGCAGCATGATCCCGCCCAGCAACCTGATGATCATCTACGGCCTGGTGTCGGAGACTTCCATACCGCGCCTTTTCCTGGCTGGCTTCGTGCCTGGCTTCTTCATCACGGCACTGCTTTTGCTGACCAGCTACCTGATCTCCCGACGCTACGGCTACGGCGGCAAGTCCAGCGGCAACCGATTCGTGTTTCGCCAGTGTCTGCGCATCTTCTGGGCTGGCAAATGGGCGCTGGGCGCGCCGGTGCTGATCCTGGGCGGCATCTACGGCGGCGCGTTCACGCCGACCGAGGCGGCTGCAGTGGCGGTCTTTTACTCGCTGTTTGTCGGTTTCTTCATCTACCGTGAACTGAACCTGCAGAAAATCATCGAGGCGTTGCGTTTCACCGCTCTGATGGCCGGCCTGCTCGTGCTTCTCGCGCCGGCGCAAGCGTTCGGCCAGCTGACGGCGTATTACGACGTGCCCACTGCGGTGCAGGGGCTGGTGACGGGCCTCACCGACAACCGTATCCTGGTGCTGATGCTGATCGGCTTGTTCTACATCTTCATCGGCACCTTCATGGAGTCGCTGGCACAGATCATTCTGTTTACCGCGGTGTTTCTGCCGTTGGTCAAGGAGTTGGGCGTCGATCCGGTATTGTTCGGCATCTTCACGGTGATGACCTGCGAGATCGGTTTCCTCACTCCACCAGTCGGGGGCAACCTGAACGTGGCTGCTCGTATCGCTGGCATCAGCATCGAGCGGGTCTCGATCGCGGTGTTGCCATTCATCCTTGCTTACATCGTCGGCCTCTTGTTCCTGATCGTGTGGCCTGAGGCTACGTTGTTCCTGCCCAATTTGGTGTACGGGCCGTCCCGCTGAAGGTTCGGCGCATCGCGCCTGCTGTCAAGGCGATCGCGTGGCAACTTTGCATGCATGAAGGAGAGTCTTGTGTTCGATACGGTTTTTCTTTCCGGTACGGTGTACGACGGTCTGGGCGGGGCGGCCGTGGTCCAGGACATCGGTGTACGCGATGGCAAGATCGATGCCATCGGTGATCTCGCCTCAGCCGAGACCCGGCAGGTGGTCGATGTCAAGGGCCTGGTCGTGGCACCTGGATTCATCGACCTGCACACCCATTCCGACTTCACGCTCGTGGTCGATGGCCGGGCCCAAAGTCAGGTACACCAAGGCGTTACGACCGAGGTTATCGGCCAGTGCGGAATCAGTTGTGCGCCGCTGCGCGAGCGTGGCGGGCAGGTGGAGTTGTCGGCCGGGTTCGGCGCAGATGCAGCGCATGGCCGACAGTGGCGCAGCTTCGGCGAATACCTCGATGTGCTGGAGCAGGGCGCACTGGGCGTCAATGTCGCGGCTTTCGTCGGTCATGGCACGGTGCACAAGGCAGTCCTCGGCGACGCATTGCATGCCGGCGATATCGAGGACATCGCCAATATGAAGCGGCTGGTCGAGGAGGCCATCGATGATGGTGCCGCCGGGTTCTCCACGGGGTTGGAGTACTGGCCTGGCATCCTGGCTGCGCCCGAGCAGCTGGTGCCCTTGTGTGAGGCCGCTGGCGCGCGCAACCGTCTGTATTCCTCGCATGTGCGCAACCGCGACCGCCACTACGATCTGGGTTTCGCCGAGGCCTTGTCGGCGGCGCGGCAGTCCGGCGCGCGGCTGCAGATCTCGCACATTCAGACCAAGTTCGGCGCCCCTTCGTATGCGGGCGAACACACGCTCGAGATGATCGAGTTGGCGCGCAAGCATGGTGTCGATGTCGCCTTCGACGTGATTCCGCACGACTGGAACAACACCGGTGTGATATCGATACTGCCCAAGTGGGTGCGGGAGGGTGGTACCCGGGCCACGCTCGAGCGACTGAAGGATCCGCTGGTGCGGCAAAAGGTCAAGGACAACCCGGCGCCGATGCTGCTGATCGTCAAGGCGCGTCAGTGGAAGGAGATCGTGTTGCTCAATGCACGTGCCAATCGCGGCCTCATCGGCATGGACTTTGCCGAGATCGGCCGCATGCGGGACGTCGATCCGTATGACGCGCTGATGGACATGCTGATCGAGGAAGGGGATGACGCGCCGCGCCTGATGTGGGCGACACACAGCTTTTCCGAGGATCAGGTCGAGATGTTCATGAAGGAGGATGCATGCGCGGTGATCTCCGACACCGCGGCGCTGGCGCCGGATGGCGCCCTGGGGGACCAGTTGTTTTCGC
>CAZADK010000085.1:0-4743 GCA_964483855.1 uncultured Rhodoferax sp. | reverse complement strand
GCGTGACCGCCAGGTATTGCCGTTGTGCGAGGCGATCCGCCGTATCACGGCACTGCCGGCGTCGCGCCTGGGCGTGCGCGATCGAGGCAGCCTTCGGGTGGGCAACTGGGCCGACGTGACGGTGTTCGACGCGGCGCAGATCGAGAGCCGGTTCACGGTGCGCACGCCACGCGAATATCCGGGCGGCATCGCCCATGTAATGGTCAATGGCCAGTTTGCGATGCGCGATGGAAAGCGCACCGCCATCAACAGTGGCCGCGTGCTGCGCGAGTTCAGCGCCTGAGGCGTGTGCAGGATGCCCGGCACGTCGACATGCAACCGTGCATGCGAGTCAACGGGCGGGTCGCACCAGTTCGGCCAGTTCAGACACACCCTTGGCGATCCGATCGGAGGCTATCGACGAATAACCCAGCCGCATGTGATGGGCCGGCGCTCGTGCGGTACCGAAGAACACCGCGCCTGGCTCGATGACAATGCCGCGTTCGAGTGCGCGCTGCGCGAGTTCCCGCGTGTCGTTGCCCGCTGGCAGCGCGACCCACAACGCGGAGCCGCCCAGCGCGTGCCGGTACTGTGCCTGCGGCAAGTAGGTGTCAAGCGACTGCTGCAACACTTGGGCTCGTTCACGGTAGGCGATGTTGAGCCGACGCATGAAGGTCTCGTGGAAGCCGTGGCCGATGAACAGTGCAGCAGTGTGTTCGTTGTTCGTCGCTGGATGGCGCAACATCAGCCGGCGCAATGCCCGAAACTCGGCGACCAGCGGTGCGGGTGCAACCAGGTAACCGATGCGCAGACCGTGGGCCAGCGTCTTGGACAAGCTGCCGATGTAGATCACGCGTCCGCAGTTGTCCAGGCTCTTGAGCGCGGCTGTCGGCTGGCTCGAGAAATTCAGCTCGCTTTCGTGATCGTCCTCGATCACGACGACGTCATGGCGATCGGCGTATTCCAGCAGGCGCTGGCGGCGTGCCAGCGACATGGTCACCGTGGTCGGGCACTGGTGGCTGGGCGTGACGTAGACATAACGGCAACGCGCCAGCGCCTTGCCCACGATGACGCCTTCTTCATCGACCGGCAGTGGACGTACCTGCGCCGTGCGCAGCAGGAAATTGTTGCGCGCATCCGGATAGCCCGGATACTCCACGCCCACGACGGTTCGGGGTCCGATCAGCAGCTGTGCAACCAGGAAGGTGGCTTGCTGCGCTCCCGCGGTAACCAGGATTTCCTCGCGTCGTGCCCAGATGCCCCGCGCCGGCAGCAGCCGTTGCTGTATCTGATCGATCAGCGGTTCGTGGTCGCGGTCGATGTGGTCTGGCGCCCAGCTGCGGATGGCGCCCACGTGCATGGATTCCATGGCACATTCGCGCCACTGTGCCAATGGGAAAAGGCTGGCGTCGAACTGCCCGTAGATGAAGGGGAACGGCAAGGCTTGCCAGTTCGCCGGCTTGCGGATATTGATCTGCGCGCCCGGGCGCAGCTTGAGCCGCGACTCCCATTGCGGCGCGCGGCCAGAGACCTCGCCCGCCTCCCGAGCAGATATTTTCGCCTGCCCGCGCAAGGCGTCCCGGCTGACGTAGTGGCCGCTGCGTGCGCGCGTCTCGGTCAGCCCGATGTCGCACAGATGCTCCAGCGCCAGGGTGACCGTCAGGCGCGACACGCCCAGCTCCTGGGCCAGTTGCCGCGTCGAGGGCAAGGCCGCACCGGGCTCGAGCAGGCCTTCGTGCACAGCGTGGGTGAACATGTCCCGGATTCGGGCCTGAAGGCTGCTGCCCTTGTCGAACCGGTTGAACAGCCGCAGCCACATCAGGGATTCGCCGCGTGCGACCCGTGCCGGTGTCGAGGGGCGGACGACAGCCGAGTCGGGGGCCGTACTGGGCATCTGGATATACCTGTTTGAACGATCTGGACTTATAGCATGGATTGGAAAAACTTTAACCTAGCGCCTGGGGTTAACCGTCTGTTGCTGACCGAGTTGCGCCCACCGATTGCGAAAGAACAATGACGATTGAATATCTGAAGAAGGCGTCTCCCCCGGTCCAGTCGATCGACCTTGCCACCGGCGACACTGTGCGGCGCATGTTGTCCGAGATCGAGTCCGGCGGTGAAGAGGTGGTGCGTCGTTATGCGCACGATCTGGATGGATACCGCGGCCCGATCGTCATCGACGCTGCGCAGATGGCGGCCGCCGAGCGTGCGCTCGGTCAAGGCGTGAAAGACGACATCGCGTTCGCGCGCCAGCGGGTGGTCGATTTTGCGCAGCGCCAGCGTGATTCATTGGCAGAGTTCGAGGCGCAACTGCTGCCGGGCCTGGTCGCCGGCCAGAAGCTGATCCCCTGCGCCACCGCCGGCTGTTATGTGCCCGGCGGTCGTTATGCCCATGCCGCCAGTGCCATCATGAGTATCGCCACCGCCAAGGTCGCTGATGTGGCGCAGGTGGTGGCCACTTCGCCAGCCACGGGCGCGCACGGCATTCATCCGGCGATTCTTTATGCCATGCAATTGTGTGGCGCCGACCGGGTGCTGGCGCTCGGCGGGGTGCAAGCCGTGGCGGCCCTGGCATTTGGCCTGTTCGGCGCCAGTCCCGCCGACATCATCGTCGGTCCGGGCAACCGATTTGTCGCGGAGGCCAAGCGCATGTTGTTCGGGCGCGTCGGTATCGACGTCGTGGCCGGTCCGACCGAGTCGGCCATCATTGCCGATGCGACAGCTGACCCGCGCATTGTGACGGCGGATCTGGTGGGCCAGGCCGAACACGGGCCAGATTCGCCGGTCTGGCTGATCACCTTGTCGCGCGAACTCGGCGAGCAGGTGCTGGCCCTCGCGCCGACGTTCATCGCCGCGTTGCCCGAGCCCGCGTGCAGCGCCGCTACCGCGGCCTGGCGTGACTACGCCGAGGTGGTGCTGGTGGACACGCGGGACGAGGCGGTGCAGGTCAGCGACCGTTATGCCTGCGAACACCTTCAGGTCATGGCAGACGACCTCGACTGGTGGCTGGGCGCGCTGCGCAACTATGGATCCTTGTTCCTGGGCGAGGAGACGACGGTCGCTTATGGAGACAAATGCAGCGGACCCAATCACATCCTTCCGACTCGGGGCGCGGCTCGGTATTCGGGTGGTCTGAGCGTGGGCAAGTTCATCAAGACCGTGACATGGCAGCGGTTGACGCGCGATGCATCGCGCTCGGTGGGACAAGTGGCTGCACGGATATCCCGACTCGAAGGCATGGAGGGACATGCCCGTACTGGCGACGTGCGCCTGCACAAGTATTTTCCGCAGGAAGTCTTTGATCTTGGGAACCTGGGCGGTCACCAGCCGCGTGCCGATGGTTGATGCAAAGTCCAGGCTGCAGATCGATCTGAGCCGGCAGGAGCCGATTCCGCCTGAGGCCGTGCAGGCCGCTCTGGCGTTGATGCAGTCAGGCAAGCTGCATCGTTATGGCGAGACCGACGGCAGCCCGAACGCGGTGTCGCAACTCGAGGCCCGGTTCGCCGAGGAACTGGCCGTGCGTTATTGCGTGGCAATGAACTCATGCGGCTCGACGATGTTTGTCGCGCTCAAGAGCACGGGCGTGCGTGCCGGCGACACGGTGTTGTCCAATTGCTTCACGCTGGCGCCGGTGCCGGGGGCGATAACACACGCGGGTGCCCGTGCGTTGCTGGTGGACGTCGCCGACGACTACACGATCGACTTGGCGGATCTTGAACGCAAGGCGCGCAGCAGCGGCGCGAAGACACTGCTGTTGTCGCACATGCGGGGTCATATCTGCGACATGGACCGTCTCGGCAGCCTCTGCCGCGCGCACGGAATCACGTTGATCGAGGATTGTGCGCACACCATGGGCGCAGCCTGGAATGGCCGGGCTACCGGAACCTGGGGTCAGGCGGGCTGCTTCAGCCTGCAGAGCTACAAGCACGCCAACGCCGGTGAAGGCGGCTTGCTGGTGACCAACGACCCCGATATCGCGGCCCAGGCCATCCTTTACTCTGGCAGCTACATGTTCTACACGGCGCATGGGGCGCGACCCGACGCGGCGGCATTCGAGCGCTGGAAGCACGTCGTTCCCAACTTCAGTTTGCGCATGGGCAACCTGCCGGCAGCCCTTGCCCTGCCGCAGTTGGGCCCGTTGCTGGTCGACCGTTGTCGTCGATGGAATCAGCGTCACGCCTGGATGGTTGGCGCGCTGGCCGGGATACCCCACCTTTTGGTGCCACCGCGTGTCGAGAAGGAGCAGTACGTTGCCAGTTCCATCCAGTTTTCGTTGGTTGGTCTTGCCAGCGAAACCATCGTCGAGTTTCTGGCGCATTGTGCAGAACGTGGGGTATTCATCAAGTGGTTTGGTGCTGAGGCGGCCAGAGGGTTCACCAGCGTATGGCAGCACTGGCAATACCTGGAAGATCCGCAGTCGCTGCCCAATGCAAAGCGGGTCATGGCGGGCATGTGCGACATGCGACTGCCTCTGACGCTGACGCGGGATGACTGCGTGGCCATAGCCGGCGTCATCCGGGATGCGATGGGGGCGGTTGCCGCAAACTGACAACGGCCGCAGGTGTGCGCCAGGTGTCATCGCGGCGGAGTTGATGGCAACCCTGTCATCGCCATGCGCCATTGCCGGTAACCGTGCGTGCATTGACAGTCGTCAATGCCGTTCTGCCGATGCCGGAGCATCATCAACCTCCACCATTCGCTCGGAGGACCCCTGCCATGCCCGACACCCGTTACATCCGCTGGTTCAAGGAACTGTCGCTCGAC
>CAZADK010000084.1:2379-11234 GCA_964483855.1 uncultured Rhodoferax sp. | reverse complement strand
GCGCATCATCGACTACATCATCACCGAGTTCAAGAAGGATCAAGGCGTCGATCTGGGCAAGGACGTGCTGGCGCTGCAGCGGCTCAAGGAAGCTGCCGAGAAGGCCAAGATCGAGCTCTCCAACAGCGCGCAGACCGACATCAACCTGCCGTACGTGACGGCCGATGCATCGGGCCCGAAACACCTGAACATCAAGCTGAGCCGCGCCAAGCTGGAGTCACTGGTCGACGATTTGATCGAACGCACCATCGCACCGTGCCGCACCGCGATCAAGGACGCTGGCGTCAGCGTGTCCGATATCCATGACGTGATCCTGGTCGGTGGCATGACCCGCATGCCCAAGGTACAGGACAAGGTCAAGGAGTTCTTCGGCCGCGATCCGCGCAAAGACGTGAACCCCGACGAAGCAGTGGCCGTGGGTGCCGCGATCCAGGGGCAGGTGCTGACCGGCGACCGCAAGGACGTATTGCTGCTCGACGTGACACCGCTGTCGCTGGGCATCGAGACGCTGGGCGGCGTGATGACCAAGATGATCACCAAGAACACGACGATCCCGACCAAGTTTGCGCAGACCTTCTCCACCGCCGAGGACAACCAGCCGGCGGTGACGATCAAGGTGTTCCAGGGTGAGCGCGAAATCGCCGCCGGCAACAAGATGCTGGGCGAGTTCAACCTCGAAGGTATCCCGCCGTCGTCCCGTGGCACACCACAGATCGAAGTGTCGTTCGACATCGACGCCAACGGCATCCTGCACGTCGGTGCCAAGGACAAGGGCACCGGCAAGGAAAACAAGATCACGATCAAGGCCAACTCCGGGTTGACCGAGGCCGAGATCCAGCAGATGGTCAAGGACGCCGAGCTCAACGCATCCGAAGACAAGCGCAAGCTCGAACTGGTGCAGGCCCGCAATCAGGGTGAAGCCAGCGTGCACAGCGTGCGCAAGAGCCTGACCGAGTTCGGCGACAAGATCGACGCGGCCGAGAAGGAGAAGATCGAAGCCGCGATCAAGGATCTGGAGCAGGCACTCAAGGGTGACGACAAGGCCGGTATCGAAGCCAAGAATACCTCCCTGATGACGGCCAGCCAGAAACTGGGTGAGCAGATGTATGCCGACATGCAGGCCAAGCAGGGTGCAGAGCAGCCTGGCGGTGGCATGGGCGGCGACAAAGGTGCCTCGGGCCAGGATGCTGGCGCAGGATCGCGTGCCACCGACGACGACGTGGTGGACGCCGAGGTCAAGGAAGTCAAGAAGGCTTGATGATCGGGCTTGCCACGCCGTGGCATCGCGCACGCCGCGCTCGAAAGGTTCAGTGGGACCTTCGACGCGGCGCTCCTCTTTGATTGATCGACCGCGCGACGAGCCCTGCCGGGCTGCATGGATGCACTGACCGAGAACGAAAACGATGGCCAAGAGAGATTATTACGAAACGCTGGGTGTTCCCAAGAACGCCTCGGACGACGAGATCAAGAAGGCTTATCGCAAATACGCGATGAAGCACCATCCGGACCGCAACCAGGGCGAATCCTCCAAGGTCGCCGAGGAGAAGTTCAAGGAGTGCAAGGAAGCCTACGAAATGTTGTCCGACCCGCAAAAGCGTTCGGCCTACGACCAGCACGGTCATGCGGGCGTGGACCCGAACTTGCGTGGCGGGCCGGGCCAGGAGGGTTTCGGCGGCTTTGCCGAGGCTTTCGGCGACATCTTCGGCGACATGTTCGGCCAGCAGCGCGGGCGCGGCGCCGGCGGTCGTCAGGTGTTCCGGGGTGGTGACCTCAGTTACGCAATGGAGATTTCACTCGAGGAAGCGGCACGCGGCAAGGACGCGCAGATCCGCATTCCCAGCTGGGAGTCCTGCGAAACCTGCCATGGATCGGGCGCCAAGCCGGGCACCCAGGTCAAGACGTGCAGCACCTGTGGCGGCGCCGGCGCGGTGCAGATGCGCCAGGGTTTCTTCAGCGTGCAACAGACCTGCCCGGCCTGCCGCGGCGCCGGCAAGGTGATTCCCGAGCCTTGCACGGCCTGCGCCGGGCAAGGCCGGCTCAAGAAACAAAAGACGCTGGAAGTCAAGATCCCGGCCGGTATCGACGGCGGCATGCGGATCCGCAGCACCGGCAACGGCGAGCCGGGCACCAACGGCGGGCCACCAGGCGACCTGTACATCGAGATCCGGCTCAAGAAACACGACATCTTCGAGCGCGACGGCGACGATCTGCACTGCACGGTGCCGATGAGCATCATCACTGCCTCGCTCGGTGGCGAGATCGAGGTGCCCACGCTGGCCGGCAAGGCTGCGATCGACATCCCCGAAGGCACCCAGACCGGCAAGCAGTTTCGGCTGCGCGGCAAGGGCATCAAGGGCGTGCGGGCCAGTTACCCGGGCGACCTGTATTGCCACATCCTGGTCGAGACACCAGTCAAGCTCAGCGAGGCCCAGCGCAAGTTGCTGCGCGAGCTGGAAGAGTCGTTCCAGAAAGGTGCCGGAAAACATTCGCCCAGCAGCGACAGCTGGACCGATCGCCTGAAGAATTTCTTCACCTCCTGACAAGCGCTCCCCATGGCGCCGGGTCGCTCGCGACACGGAGATACGCGGCGCGTTGGGAAGCGGGCACATCCGCGGCGGACGGTGGCATGACAATCGCGTCCCGACACCACTCAAGGAGACCGCATGTCTGTGACCATCACGTTCCTGGGCGGTGCCGACACCGTCACCGGCTCCAAGTACCTGGTGAGCCACGACAAACAATGCCTGCTGGTGGACTGCGGCATGTTCCAGGGTGTCAAGCAGCTGCGTCTGCGCAACTGGGCGCCGCTGTCGGTGGAGCCGGGGTCAATCGGCGCCGTCGTAGAAAGCCCGATGGCCGTGCATTCGACCCACCTGTTCGAGCAACACCCGGGCCTGCACCGCCTGACGGATAGACAATCGCAGGCCTTGACCCGCAGCGCTACCATGGTCCAGGGCACCGACGAGTCCAAGGCGTTGGCGCGGCGCCGCGGCCCGATGGTGATCCTGTCGGCCAGCGGCATGGCCACCGGCGGCCGGGTGCTGCACCACCTGGAGCACCGTCTGGGCGACCATCGCAACATGGTGATCCTGACCGGCTTCCAGGCGCCCGGCACGCGCGGAGCGTCCCTGGCCGAAGGCGCCAGCACGCTGCGCATTCACGGTCGCGACATTGCGGTGCAGGCGGAAGTGGCGCAACTGCAGGGCGCATCGGCCCACGCCGACGCGCGCCAACTCATCGCGTGGTTGCGCACCATGCCGCAGGCACCTGAACAGGTGTACGTGGTGCATGGCGAGCGCAAGGCGTCGGACGCACTGCGCAAGCGCATCAACCACGAACTGGGTTGGCGCGCCGTGGTGCCGGAACACGGATCGACCTGGCCGACCTGAAACGACAGGCGAAACCACACGCTAGGCCGGATCCGAGATGCCACGCAGGCCCCAACAGGCCACCGCCACGCGTTCTGGTACGCCCGTGGGGCGATGCCTTGCACGCCAGATCCGAGGACGTTCAGAACAGGTTGGCCTGGCCAGACAGAGCTGATGGTCTGAACTGGCCCAGGTCCAGATCGCGGCGCTCGCGGTTCAGCCCCAAACGCGCACAGCTCTTGCCAAAGCGCTGCGCCAGCAGCTGTGCCCAGACACCTTGGCCCTTCATGCGGGTGGCGAAGTCCGCGTCGTAGTCGCGGCCGCCGCGCATGTCGCGCACCCGCGCCATGACACGCGCCGCCCGTTGCGGGTAGTGCAACTCCAGCCACTCCTGGAACACCGCGTTGAGCTCCCAAGGCAGCCGCAACACGGTATAGAAGGCCGAGGTGGCGCCTGCATCGGCGGCCGCCTCCAGCACTTTTTCCATGTCGTCGTTGATGAACGGAATCTGCGGCGCGACACTGACGCCGACCGGAATGCCGGCGTCGGCCAGCGCACGGATCGTGCGCAAGCGCCGATGGGGTGCCGCCGCCCGGGGCTCCAGTGCGCGGGCCAGTGCGCCGTCGAGCGTCGTGATCGTGACGTAGACCGCGGCCAGGTTCCTGCGCGCCATTGGAGCCAACAGGTCGATGTCACGCTCGACGCCGCTTCCCTTGGTGACGATGGCCAGCGGATGATCGCAACGCGACAGCAGTTCGATCACCGAGCGGGTGATCTTCCATTGCCGCTCGGCTGGCTGGTAGGCATCGGTCGCCGACCCGATGACGATCTGGCTGGGAACATAACGGGGCGACTGCAACTCGCGCGCCAGCGCATCGGCGATGCCTGTTTTGGCAAAGATGCGGGTTTCGAACTCCAGCCCGGGCGACAGATTCAGGTAGCTGTGGGTCGGCCGGGCATAACAATAGACGCAGCCGTGCTCGCAACCCCGGTACGGGTTGAGGCCGTAGTCGAAATGGATGTCAGGCGAATCATTGCGGCTGAGCGCCTTGCCGACGGCATGGGGCGTGACCGAGGTGATCGGCGCGCCGGTACTGGGCGCGCTGGAATGGCCCGCACACAAAGTGCCCCATCCGTCGTCGAAGGCCGTGCGCGCGTCTGTGGCGAACCGGTGTGCCACGCTGCTGGCCGCGCCGCGGCCCTTGATCGACGCGACCGGTATGCAGACCTCAGCCATGGCTCAGAACCCGTTGGCACATCGGGTACCAGCCCCGCTGCATCTGCTCTCTCGCGCACTACTGTTCATATCAACAGTATATGCGCCAGCGCAGGATTGCGTCAACCACTCCACGCCCGCTCGCCAGGGTGCTGTTGCCGGCAATCCGAGGGCGCCCCCGGGGACTTGCCTTCAACCGATGCCGGACCCCAGCAGGCGTTCACGGGCTTGCTGGTATTCCCGCCGCAGTTGCGCCACATAGGCCCCGGCGCTTTGCACCTTGTCGACGGCGCCGATGCCCTGGCCGCAACCCCAGATGTCCTTCCAGGCCTTCTTGGCGTCGCCACCGAAGTTCATCTTGCTCGGATCGCTGACCGGCAGATCGTCCGGGTCCAGCCCCGCCGCGCGGATACTGGGCGCCAGATAGTTGCCATGCACGCCGGTGAACAGGTTGCTGTAGACGATGTCGTCCGAATTGCCGTCCACGATGGCCTGCTTGTAGCCGTCGAACGCACGTGCCTCCTCGGTCGCGATGAAGGCCGATCCGATGTAAGCGAAGTCCGCACCCATGGCCTGGGCGGCCAGCACCGCGCTACCGGTGGCAATCGCGCCGGACAGGGCCAGCGGCCCGTCGAACCACTGGCGGATCTCCTGCACCAAGGCAAACGGGCTCTTGACTCCCGCATGCCCGCCCGCACCCGCGGCGACCGCGATCAGGCCGTCGGCGCCTTTCTCGATCGCCTTGTGCGCGAACCGGTTGTTGATGATGTCATGCAACACCACGCCGCCGTAACTGTGGGCCGCGGCATTGATGTCTTCGCGCGCACCCAGGCTGGTGATGATCACCGGCACCTTGAACTTGACGCACAAGTCCATGTCGTGATCGAGCCGGTCATTGCTCTTGTGCACGATCTGGTTGATCGCAAACGGCGCGGCCGGCTGCTCCGGATGGGCCCGGTCGTGCGCCGCCAGCGTCTCGGTGATCTCGGCCAGCCAGTCCTCGAGTTGCGTCGCCGGTCGTGCATTGAGGGCCGGCATGGAGCCGACGACGCCGGCAATACATTGCGCAACGACCAGCTTGGGATTGCTGATGATGAACAGCGGCGCGCCGATGATCGGCAGCGGCAACGCGTGCAACGGTGGGGGCAAGTTCGACATGCAGTCCTTTGGTTATTGCGGCGTATCGGTGCCGCACGGCCGGCGTGCAGGCGCCCGTCGCGTCTTCGGGGAGCCATGAAAACAGTGCGCGAGGAGACGCCTCGTGTCAGAACGCATCGGGCGCCAGCGCATTCACGCTGTCGGCGCCCTCGACGATGCTGTCGCGCAGCCCGGGGATCTTGGTCAGCAGGTGGTCGGCATAAAAGCGCGCGGTCGTGATCTTGGAGTGGAAAAAGGAGTCATCCATGCCGGCCGCGATCTGCTCTTGCGCCACCAGCAAGGCCCGCGCCAGTTGCCAACCGGCCATGAGATTGCCGGCCAGCATCAGGTAAGGCACACTGCCGGCATAGGCCGCATTCGGCGCACCCTTGGCCTGCTCAGCGATGAATCGCACCACGTCCGTGAACGCGGCGCGGGCTGCCGACAGGCGCGCCGCAACCGCCTTGGCATCCGCCGAACCGCTTGCCAGCAGTTGCTGCTCGGTGTCGCCAATACGATCGGCAATCGCCAGCGCGGTCTGGCCGCCGTCACGCGTCGTCTTGCGCCCGACCAGGTCGTTGGCCTGGATCGCGGTCGTGCCCTCGTAGATCGGCAGGATACGTGCGTCGCGGTAATACTGCGCCGCTCCAGTCTCCTCGATGAAACCCATGCCGCCGTGTACCTGCAAGCCCAGGCTGGTGACCTCCAGGCTCATCTCGGTGCTGTAGCCCTTGACCAGCGGCACCAGATACTCGTAGAAAGCCTGGTTCTGCTTGCGGCTGTCGGCATCCGGGTGGTGGTGCGCCGCGTCATATGCGGCCGCGGCCACCGAGGCCATCGCGCGGCATCCCTCGGTATAGGCCCGCATCGTCATCAACATGCGCTTGACATCGGGGTGGTGGATGATGGGCGCGCTGGCCTTGATCGAGCCGTCCACCGGGCGCGATTGCACCCGCTCGCGGGCAAAGGCGACCGCCTTCTGGTAGGCCCGCTCGGCGATCGCGATACCCTGCACGCCGACCGCGTAACGCGCCGCGTTCATCATGATGAACATGGTCTCGAGGCCGTGGTTCTCCTGCCCCACCAGGTAACCGATGGCGCCGCCATGGTCGCCGTACTGCAACACGGCGGTGGGCGAGGCCTTGATGCCCAGTTTGTGCTCGATGCTCACGCAGTGCACGTCGTTGCGCTCACCCAGCGAGCCATCCTTGCGCACCAGGAACTTGGGCACGACGAACAGGCTGATGCCCTTGACGCCTTCGGGGGCGCCGCTGACCCGCGCCAGCACCAGATGCACGATGTTCTCGGCCATGTCGTGTTCACCATAGGTGATGTAGATCTTGGTGCCGAACACCTTGTAGTTGCCGTCGGGTTGCGGTTCGGCGCGGCTGCGCACCATCGCCAGGTCGGATCCCGCCTGGGGTTCGGTCAGGTTCATCGTGCCGGTCCATTGGCCGCTGACCAGTTTCTCCAGATAAATCGCCTTGAGTTCGTCCGAACCGGCGGTCAGCAGTGCCTCGATGGCGCCATCGGTCAACAGAGGGCACAAAGCAAAACTCATGTTGGCGCTGTTGACCATCTCGATGCAGGCAGCGCCGATGGTCTTGGGCAGTCCCTGGCCACCATAGTCGGTCGGATGCTGCAGACCCTGCCAGCCGCCCTGCGCGAATTGCACAAACGCTTCCTTGAAGCCGGCCGTCGTCGTGACGACACCGTCGCTCCAGCACGAAGGTTTCTGGTCACCATCCCAGTTCAGCGGCGCCAGTACCTCCTGATTGAAGCGGGCCGACTCCTCGAGCACCGCCTGCGCTGTGTCGATCCCGGCGTCCTCGAAGCCCGGCAGGGCAGCCACCTGGGCCAGGCCGGCCAGGTGCTCGATGTTGAACAACATGTCCTTGACAGGAGCTACATAACGCATGACATCCTCCAGAAATCAAAAAAAAGCCGCACCTGCCCAACCAGCGGTCGGGCAGGTGCGGCCGATGCGCGCACCGCGCCGCGGCGGCGCGATCCGATGGGCCGGGCCTACAAGGCCGCAACCATCTCCGGTACGGCAACGAACAGGTCCGCTTCGAGGCCATAGTCGGCGACGCTGAAGATCGGCGCCTCCGCGTCCTTGTTGATGGCCACGATGACCTTGGAATCCTTCATGCCGGCCAGGTGCTGGATCGCACCGCTGATGCCACAAGCCACATACAGCTGCGGCGCGACGATCTTGCCAGTCTGGCCCACCTGCCAGTCATTGGGCGCATAACCGGCATCGACTGCCGCACGCGAGGCGCCCATCGCCGCACCGAGCTTGTCGGCCAGGGGCGTCATGACTTCGGCAAACTTCTCGGCACTGCCCAGCGCCCGGCCGCCGCTGACAACGATCTTGGCCGCGGTGAGCTCCGGCCGGTCGTTCCTGGCGATCTCGCTGCCGACAAAAGTCGTATGCGCGCTTGCAGCGACCGCGGTCACGATTTCCACCGCCGCAGAGCCGCCTTCGGCCGCTGCCGCATCGAAACCGGTGGTACGCACGGTCAGGACCTTGATCGCATCGAGGCTCTGCACGGTGGCGATCGCGTTGCCGGCGTAGATTGGACGCTCGAAGGTGTCGGGCGACTCCACCTTGGTGATGTCGGAAACCTGGCCCACGTCGAGGCTGGCTGCGACGCGCGGCGCGATGTTCTTGCCCGATGCCGTGGCCGGGAAAAGGATATGTCCGTAGTCCTTGGCGATTGCCAGCACCTGTGCGCAGACGTTTTCCGCCAGTCCATGGGCCATGCCGGCGTCATCGGCATGCAGCACCTTGGCCACGCCAGCGATCTTGGCCGCCGCGGCCGCGGCGGCGCCGGCATTGGAACCGGCCACCAGCACATGCACATCCTTGTCGCATTGCAAGGCGGCAGTGACGGTGTTGAGCGTCGCTGCCTTGACGCTGTTGTTGTCGTGTTCGGCGATGACGAGTGCGGTCATAAATCAAATCTCCATTGTTCGGTTCGATCAGAGCAAAATTGGCCAGCTTCCCGTTTCCAGTTGGGGTCAGAGCAAAATTGCTGCGCAATTCTTGATCTGACCCACAAGGTAAAACAGCCAACTTCCCGTTTCCAGTTGGGGTCAGAGCAAAATTGCTGCGCAATTCTTGATCTGAC
>CAZADK010000084.1:0-2279 GCA_964483855.1 uncultured Rhodoferax sp. | reverse complement strand
CCACAAGGTATTCAGATTACTTTCGCCTCATTCTTCAGTTTGTCGACCAGGGTGGCGACGTCGGGCACCTTGATGCCGGCTGCGCGTTGCGGCGGCTCGGTGACCTTGAGGGTCTTGATGTGGGCCTTGATGTCCACACCCAGATCGGCTGGCTTGAAGTTGTCGAGCTGCTTTTTCTTGGCCTTCATGATGTTGGGCAGCGTCACGTAGCGCGGTTCGTTGAGGCGCAGGTCGGTGGTCACGATGGCCGGCAGGGTGACCGACACCGTCTCCAGGCCGCCATCGACCTCGCGCGTGACATTGGCCTTGCCATCCGCCACCTCGATCTTGCTGGCGAAGGTGGCCTGCGGCAGATCGCACAAGGCCGCGAGCATCTGTCCGGTCTGGTTGCAGTCGTCGTCGATCGCCTGCTTGCCCAGGATCACCAGACCGGGTTTTTCCTTGTCGACCAGCGCCTTGAGCAACTTGGCCACCGCCAGCGGTTGCAGTTCCTCGGCCGTCTCGACCAGGATGGCACGGTCAGCGCCGATGGCCATCGCGGTACGCAGGGTTTCCTGGCACTGCAACACGCCGCAAGATACCGCGATGACCTCGGTCGCAACACCCTTTTCGCGCAGCCGCACCGCCTCTTCGAGCGCGATCTCGTCGAACGGATTCATGCTCATCTTGACATTGGCGATATCCACGCCGCTGCCATCGGATTTGACGCGTACCTTGACGTTGTAGTCCACGACGCGCTTGACAGGCACCATTACCTTCATTGTTGCGACTCCATTGCTTGCTTGCTTGATTGATTGATTGATTGATCGACCGACGCATGACCTGCTTCGGACGGCTCCCGCCCGCGGAACGCCAACCCATTCTATGCGGGGCGGTCACCGCGGCACTTCATTGGCGCGACAGGCTTCGCCACCGCAGCGACAATACGATCCGCGCGAAAATAGAACGCTCGTGCTTTTTAAATTATAGGCATGTCCATCGATGCGGCCGCCGGAACCTGTGAGATGCGCGACGGCGGTCGCGGGCTCGACTCGCTGCGGGTTTTTATGGACATACAAGCGCTGCCATCCGGCCTATAGTCGAGCACCCTCCCCCCATACCCGGAGTTTCCGAATCATGAAACGTCTCGCCCTCACCACCCTAGCCATCGCGGCCACCACCTTGACCAGCCTTGCCGGAGCACAAACCGTGCTGACGGTTTCCTCCTGGCTGCCGCCCAGCCACGCGCTGAGCGCCACCCAGAAGGATTGGTGCGACCTGCTCGAGAAAAACACGGCCGGCAAGATGAAGTGCAACATTCTGCCGCGTGGCGTCTCCGCACCTCCCGGCACCTTCGACGCGGTCAAGAACGGGTTGGCCGACGTGTCCTATACCGTGCACGGCTACACGCCAGGTCGCTTCGTGCTGGCGCAGATGGCGGAGTTTCCGTTCCTGGGCAACAGTGCCGAATCGATTTCCGTCGCGTTCAACAAGATCGCTGCCAAGCATCCCCAGTTCAACCAGGAGCACCAGGGCGTCAAGGTGCTGACCTTGTTCACGCACGGCCCCGGCATCGTGTTCAACACCAAGCGCCCGATTGCCAAGGTAGACGACCTCGGCGGCCTGAAATTTCGCGTCGGTGGCGGCATGGTCAACGAGATCTCCAAGACGCTGGGCATGAACGTCACGCTCAAGCCCGCACCCGAGTCCTATGAGCTGCTGTCCGGCGGCGTGATGGACGGAACCTTGTTCCCGGCCGAGTCCACCGAATCGTTCAAGATCGACAAGATCATCCGCCATGCCACCACCTTCCCCGGCGGCCTGTACAACACCAGCTTCGTGGCCATCATGAACCAGGCGCGGTACGACAAGCTCAGCGCCGAGGAGAAAAAGGCGATCGACGCGATCTCGGGTGAAACCTATGCCCGCATGTTCGGCCGAGCCTGGGACAAGGTCGACCTGCGCGCCACCGCCCTGATGCAGGCCAACGGCGTGCAGATCACCAAGTCCGACGCCAAGTTCGTCGCCGACGTCAAGGCCAAGACATCGGGCCTGGAGGCCAAGTGGGTCTCCGATGCGCAGGCAGCCGGCTTGAAGGACGCCTCCAAGGTGCTGGCTGAATTCCGCGCCGAGATCTCCAAGCAGGAGAAATGATCCGCGGGGGGACGCCGCAGTCCCGGCCCGGCCCCCCATGCGGCCTCATGCACAATGAAGGCCGCATTTTTTACGCAAAGCCTCGTTGACCCGTGAACCGAATCTTTGAATGGGCTTGCGGCGCCCTGGCCGCGACGGCGCTGTTC
>CAZADK010000083.1:0-11248 GCA_964483855.1 uncultured Rhodoferax sp. | reverse complement strand
GTTTCCTCGCACCCCCTCGGGGGGCCTGGCGAAGCCAGGGCTGGGGGCGCTCTCATACCAGCAGCCGCACTCCGGTGATGCGTTCGTGCTCGCGCGCCGCAAACCGGTCGGTCATGCCGGCGATGAAATCGGCCACGACACGGGCGCGCGCCTGTATCTCATCGAGGTCGCCCCGTGCCGCCTCGCTGCGCGCGGCAAAACCCGGTTGCATTCCCTGCGGTGCTTCCATGTAGGCTGAAAACAACTCACGCACGATGCGCCTTGCCTGGTTGGTCATGGCCATCACCTGCGGATGGCGGTACAGGTTGCGCAGCAGGAACTGCTTGAGCTCGGTCGATGCTCTGCGCATCTCCCCGGAGAACTGCACCAGCGCAGGCGACGCGCGGACCTCGCGCACATCGGCAGGAGCCGCAGCCTGCAATTGGCGCTCAGTCGTGTCGATCACGTCGTAGACCTGCGCGCTGAGCATCTGGCGAATGGTTTCATACAACAAGCGGCGATCCTGGGTGGCATCAGCCAGGTGGGGATGGCGCGCACGCGTCTGCTCCAGGTAGCGGTTGAACATTGGCACCGATTCAAGTTGCGCGACCGTGACGAGGCCCGAGCGTACGCCGTCATCGATGTCATGCGCGTTATAGGCGATCTCGTCGGCGAGGTTGCACAGTTGCGCTTCCAGGCTCGGCTGGCTGCGATCCAGGAAGCGCCGCCCGACGCCACCCTGGCCATCGGCATACGCGGGCTCCTGCGCCTCGATCTGCAGTGCGTTGCGCGATGCGCAGTGCTTGAGGATACCCTCGCGGGTCTCGAAAGTGAGATTGAGTCCGTCGAAATCCGGATAACGCTCCTCGAGCTGGTCGACGATGCGCAGGCTTTGCAGGTTGTGCTCGAAACCGCCGAAGTCGGCCATGCAGTCGTTCAGCGCATCCTGCCCGGCATGGCCGAACGGCGTGTGACCCAGGTCATGCGACAGCGCGATCGCCTCGACCAGGTCCTCGTGCAGGCTCAGCGAACGCGCGATGGACCGCCCGAGCTGGGCCACTTCCAGGGAGTGGGTGAGCCGGGTGCGAAACAGGTCCCCTTCATGGTTCAGGAACACCTGGGTCTTGTAAACCAGGCGCCGGAAGGCCGAGCAGTGGATGACGCGATCGCGATCGCGCTGGAAGTCCGATCGTGTTGGTGCCGCTGGCTCGGCATGGCGCCTCCCGCGCGAACGCGCGGGGTCGCATGCATACACCGCCAGAGCCATGTTCAACCGCAGCAGGCGTTCACCACCTGGCGCACCATGTCGTCCGGCGCAGTGCGCAGCGCGGCGTTGCCGGGGCCATCGATGACGACAAACTGGATGGTGCCGGAGTGCGCCTTCTTGTCGACCCGCATCAGGGCCAGATACCGATCGGCGTTGGACCCACCGGCAGCGTCGGCAGCCAGATGCGGCCCGACCACCGGCAGCCCGGCCCGCTCGATCAAACCGGTCAGCCGCTGCACGAAAGCCGCATCGACCAGACCCAGGCGCATCGACAGCTGAGCGGCCATGACCATGCCGCAACCGACGGCTTCGCCGTGCAGCCACTTCCCGTATCCCATGCCGTTCTCGATCGCATGCGCGAACGTGTGGCCGAAATTGAGAATGGCGCGCTGGCCGTTTTCCCGCTCGTCGTGCGCCACCACATTCGCCTTGATCTCGCAACTGCGCCGCACCGCATGGGCCAGCGCAGCCGGATCGCGCGCCAACAGGGCGGGCAGGTTCAGCTCGATCCAGTCCAGGAAGGCCATGTCGGCAATAGGACCGTACTTGATCACTTCGGCCAGCCCGGCACTGAGCTCTCGCTGCGGCAAGGTCAACAGCGTCGATGCTTCGCAGACCACCAGCCGGGGTTGGTAAAAGGCGCCGATCATGTTCTTGCCCAGTGGATGGTTGATGGCGGTCTTGCCACCGACCGAGGAATCGACCTGGGCGAGCAGCGTCGTGGGCACCTGGACGAACGGAACACCGCGCATGAAGGAGGCAGCCGCAAAACCAGTCATGTCACCCACGACCCCACCGCCGAGCGCGAACAACACCGTCTTGCGATCGCAGCGGTGCTGCAGCAGGGCATCGAAGATCAGACTCAGTGTCCGCCAGTTCTTGTGTTCCTCGCCATCGGGAAGCACCACCTCGTGGATTCTGCGGAAGTGTGGCGCCAGAGCCAGGCGCAGGTTCTCCCCGTACAGGGGGCCGATGGTCGTATTGGTGACGATCAGCGCCGACTCGGCTGCCGGCAATTCGGCATAGGTGCGACTGTTCCCAAGCAGGTCATTGCCAATCAGGATGGAATAACTGCGCTGCTCCAGATGGATGGATACACGTGCGGGGGATTGCAGAGCGGGCATAGGCGCCTAGTTTAGGTTAAGCCCCATGCAGCGCCTCACGCAGGGTGCTGCCAGTTGTCATCGAGTTCGATCTGCATCACGATCATGTTCACCAGCATGGCTACGGACGGACGTCCGGTCTCAACCGTGAAATGCGCGGTCTCCCGGTACAACGGATCGCGAATCGTATACAGGTCTCGTAGACGCGCCAGCGGGTCTGCGACCTGCAGCAAGGGTCGAAGGCGGTCATGTCGCAAACGGCGAAACAACTCGTCTGGCGAAGACTTGAGATAGACCACACGCCCCCTGTCACGCAGGTGGTGCCGGTTTTCCTGGCGCAGCACCGACCCCCCCCCGGTGGACAACACGCCTCGCCGAGGATCCCGCGTCAACTCGTCGATGACCGCAACCTCCAGGTCGCGGAAACGCGCCTCGCCTTCCTGTTCGAAATACTGGCGGACTGAATAACCCAGACGCGCCTCGATCACCTGGTCGGAGTCGGTGAAAGGCAATTTCAATCGGCGCGCCAGATGGCGACCGACCGTGGACTTGCCGGAACCCGGCAGACCAACCAGACTGAAGATCACGACGATGCCAGCGGCCGCCCGCAGGCAGCCATGCCCCGGTTATCGAACGGCAGCCTTGTCGGCAATCATCTTGGGCGTGATGAACACCAGCATTTCCTGCTTGTTGGCGATACGCGAGCGCGTCTTGAACAGATTGCCCACTCCCGGCAGGTCGCCGAGCAAGGGAACCTTGGTCTCGTTCTCGTTCTCGGTCAGCTCGAAAATGCCGCCGATCACGACCGTACCGCCATTTTCCACCAGTACTTGGGTTTTGATGTGCTTGGTATTGATCGCGAAACCTGCCGCCGTCGCCTGCCCCACGGTGTCCTTGTTGACGTCGAGGTCGAGGATGATGTTGCCCTCTGGCGTGATCTGCGGGGTCACTTCCAGTTTCAGGTTGGCCTTGCGGAACGCGATCGATGTCGCGCCGCTGGACGTGGCCACCTGATACGGCAACTCGGTGCCCTGCTCGATCAACGCCTTGATCTGGTCAGCGGTCACGACACGCGGGCTCGACACCACCTTGCCCTTGCCGTCAGCCTCGAGTGCGGACAACTCCAGGCTCAGGAACCGGTTGGCGGCGGAATTGAAGATCGACACCGCAAACGAAGCGGGGCTGTAACCGCCCTGGCCGATCGCCGGCAGATTGACGAAACTGCCGGACGTGGTCTGCGCTGCGCCCTCGACATAGGACGAGCCGAACGTGGTGTTGAGGGAGTTGCCACCCTGGCTGATGACCCTGAGACCGCCAGGAGGGTTGATGCCACCCCCGAGCTTGACGCCCAGCGACTTGCCGAAAGTGTCGGAGGCTTCGACGATCCGCGCTTCGATCAACACTTGACGCACCGGAATGTCGAGCTTGGTAATCAACTGCTGCACCTGCTCGAGCCGGCTTCCGATGTCAGTGACGAACAACTGGTTGGTCCGGGCTTCGGAGATCACGCTGCCGCGTGAACTCAGGATACGTGTGCTGTTCGGTCCGGAGCCGCCCGCTGTCAGGCTCGCGGCGATCTCGGCCGCCTTGGTGTAGTTCATCTGGAATGACTGGGTTCGAACCGGCTCCAGGCTCTGCAAAGCCGCAATCGATTCCAGCTCCAGCTTCTCTTTCGCGCTGATCTCGTCGCGCGGTGCGATCCACAACACATTGCCGGTCTTGCGCATGCCCAGGCCCTTGGCCTGCAGGATGATGTCCAGCGCCTGGTCCCACGGCACATCCTGCAAGCGCAGGGTCACCGCACCGGAAACCGAATCGGAGGTGATGATGTTGAAGTTGGTGAAGTCGGCAATGACCTGCAGCAACGAACGCACCTCGATGTTCTGGAAGTTGAGCGACAACTTCTGGCCGGTGTACCCAGGCCCTTGCGTCAACTTGGTTGGGTCGACTTTCTGCGGCTTGACCTCGAGCACAAATTGATTGTCACTTTGGTAAGCACTGTGCTCCCACAATCCACGTGGCTCGACCACCATGCGCACACGGTCGCCAGTCTGGAAGGTAGTGACCGTCTGCACCGGGGTGCCGAAATCGGCGACGTCCAAGCGCCGGCGCAAGCCCTCGGGCAGGCTGGACTTGAGGAACTCGACGACAAGCGACTGCCCCTGCACCCGGACATCGACACCGACCTGGTTGTTGGGCAAGGCAACGATGACGCGCCCGGCACCTTCGGCGCCACGGCGGAAGTCCAGGTCCTTGATCGGCAAGGTGTCGCGGTTGCGATTCTCGGCAAACACCGGCGCTGGTGTCTGGACCGGAGCTGCTGTTGCCACGGTATCGAGCACCACCAGCAGCGACTTGCCCTGCAACTCAGCCTTGTAAGCAGTGGCCTGCTTGAGGTTGAGCACGACGCGGGTACGGTCGCCGGCCTGCACCACGCTGATGGAGCGCAGGTTGCCCTGATTGACATCGACCGTGGAGCGACCCATTGCGTTGGTGACCCCGGGAAAGTCCAGTGCAATACGCGCCGGCGACTGGATCGAGAACCCGGAGGGAACAGCGCTCAAGGCGCTGGACAGATCGATCCGAATGACCTCGGTGCCGCCTTGCACGGAACCCGACACCGATTCGATGGCGTTCTGCGCATACGAACACAGGGCCCAAAACGCCAGCGCCAGCCCCAGGGTGAACCGCTTCGAGCTCGACAAGGCCGCGCGTCCGGTCGGATAATTCATTTCGTCACCTCTTGAAGTTGCAGCGCAGCGGTGCGCTCGATCCATTCGCCCACAGCGTCCTGCACAATTTCCCGCAAGGCAACCCCTGTCTCGTCGATTTTCATCACGCGTCCGTAGTTCTGCCCCAGGTAATCTCCCGGGCGCACCTGGTACAAAAGATTGTTGACCTTCACCAGCGCGACCGGCCTTCCATCCCGAACCATGCTGCCAACCATGGCCATCGCATCCAGTGGAAAGGCTTCAAGGGGCTGCTTGCGGCGCGCCAGTTCAGGCGCCACCAGGGCGCCATTGGCCACCGACTGCGTGCCATCGCGCTGCAGCGCCTGGGTCAATTTTTCCTTGCTGAACGGATCGACCGCAGCCATCTGCTCATACGCTGTCGGCTTGAACACCTTGGGCTCCGAGATCGGCGCGATCTTGGGGCGGGACAGGTTGCGCTGGTCGTTCATCCACTTCTGCAATTCCTCGGCGTCGCCCCCGCCACATGCGGTCAAGACGCTCGCCAGGGCCACCATCAGTCCGATCTGCACCCGCGTCGTCGTCATTTCTTGGCTCCCGCCTTTTGTTGCGCCTGGATCTCGGCGGTATCAAGGTAGCGGAATGTCTTGGCGGTTGCTTCCATCACCAGATTGCCATCGGGCCTGGGCGTCACCGTCAGGTTGTTCAGCGTCACGATACGGGACAGGTTCGCGATGTCGGAAGCGAAGGCGCCGATGTCGTGGTATTTACCGGTGACACGGATGGCGATCGGCAGCTCGGCATAATAATCTCGCACGACGACCTGACCGGGGCGAAACAGTTCGAACTGCAGGCTGCGGCCCAGTCCGGCCTGGTTGATGTCCGACAACAGCGCATCCATCTCGGCCTTGCTGGGCAATTGCTTCTCGAGTTGTGTCACGTATTGCAGCACCTGCTCGCGCTGTTTCCTGAGCACCTCGAGGTTCACTGCCTTGGCCAGCTTGACCTGGAAATCGGCGCGCAACTTGACTTCCTTGGCCTGCTCCGCCTCCAACTCGAGTTCGGAATCGCTGAGCCATGCGAACCACAATCCCGCGACGACGGCCACGATGACCAGAACAAACGTGCTGTACCTCGGCAATGCCGGCCACAGCGAAGGATCCTTGGGGTCCAGGCCACGGAACTGCGACAGCACTTGCTCTTGAATCGCAACAAAATCGATCTTATTGGAAGGTTTACCAGCCATGTGCTTGCCCCGTTATTGCTTGACTGGCGCTGGCGCCGGAGCCACTTTCTGGGCGTCACTGGCACGGGTCAATTGCACCCGCATGGTGAAATTCGACACCCGCTTGACGTCGCGCGGCGCCAGAGCCACGGAACCGGCCACGATTTCCACCAGTTCCGGCCTCGAAAACCACGGCGTTCCGTTGGCCAGGTTGCGCAACAGTTCGGACACACGCTCGTTCGACTGGGCGACCCCCTGCAGTTGCACGCTCTGACGATCCTGTTTCATGCTCACGATATAGACACCGTCGGGAAACTGCTTGACCAGTTCGGTCATCAGATGGACCGGCACGTTACGATCCGCCTGCAGGTCTTCCACCGCCTGCTGGCGCGCGCGCAACGCCGCGATTTCCGCCTCCAGTCCGGCGATGTCCTTGATCTGCCCCTCGAGCCGCTTGATCTCGCTGGTCAACAGGTCATTGCGGCCCTGCTGGTCCACGACGCGCGCCTGGAACCACATGTAAATCATGCCGGCGATCAGCCCGCCGACGAGGAACGACACGCCGATGCTGACATTGAACGCGTCTCGCCGCTGTTTGCGGGCAGCTTCGCGGTGCGGTAGCAGGTTGATCAGTATCACTGCGAGAACCTCCGCAATGCCAGCCCGCACGACGTCAGGTATGACGGCGCTTCACGAGTCATCTTCTTGAGGCGAACACCGCTGCCGATCTCCATGCCGTCGAACGGGTTGACGAGCGCACAGCTGAAGGACGTGTGTTTGGTGACGGCATTGGTCAGTCCCGGCAAGGCCGCCGAACCGCCTGCCAACATGATGTGATCGACCTTGTTGTGCGGGGTGCTGGTGAAGAAGAATTGCAGCGCGCGACCGATTTCCTGCACCATGCTCTCGACAAACGGCTTGAGCACGTTGGCGTCGTAGTCGTCCGGCAGTTCCCCGCTGCGCTTCTTGCTCTCGGCCTCCTCGGGCGAGAAGCCATACTGGCGCACGATCAACTGCGTCAATTGCGCGCCGCCGAATGCCTGATCCCGGTCGTACAGCACTTCGTTGTCACGGATCACCTGCATGCTGGTTGTCAGTGCGCCGACTTCGAACAGCGCGACGATGGTACCGGCGCCCTTGTTGGGCAGACTTTCGATCAGACGCGACGTGGCAAGACGCGACGCGTACGACTCGACGTCGACCACCACCGGCTTGAGGCCCGCGGCTTCGGCCAGGCCCTGGATATCCTGAACCTTCTCGCGCCGGGACGCGGCGATCAGTACATCGAGGTCGCCGACCGAGGCGGAACTCGGTCCGACGACGCAGAAATCGAGGCTGACCTCATCCAGCGGAAACGGAATGTACTGGTTGGCCTCGGCCTCCACCTGAACTTCGAGTTCCTGGTCGGACAAGCCACCCGGCAAGACGATACGCTTGGTGATGACTGCCGAAGGCGGCAGCGCCATGGCCACGTTCTTGGTCTTGGTACCACTTTTCTTGACGAGGCGACGCATCGCTTCGGCGACTTCGTCGAACTTCTCGACATTGCCGTCGGTGATCCATCCGCGCTCGAGCGGTTCGATGGCGCAACGCTCCAAGACCAGATTGCCCGACTTGTCACGGCCCAACTCGACCAGCTTGACGCTGGACGAACTGATGTCAAGACCCAACAGCGGTGCTGGCTGACGACTGAACAACGACCCCAATGAGATCAAGGCTTTCCCCTGAAACTGACCGATCGACGACCGGAAAAACTTAAGACTTCACTTGAATGCTATCAGTAAGCTCCTTGTCCCGCAAAGGATTTTCCCGATTTGGCACCCACCAAACGTTGCCAAAAGCAGACGGTTACGCCTGCGTGGCACGCGCCGTCCGACAATCGGCCCGTTGGCGCCCGGCTGCCAGCACGGCGTTTGCGGACCGCCAGCCGAACGCGAAGAGCATCTGTTTTTACAATGGTGACGCGCCCTTGCGAAGGTTTTATGTCACGAAAATCGAATTCTCCAGCGTCCGATGACAGGGCGACCGATACAGGCAACACTGCGACAGCCGTGCAGACCGTGCTGCGGGTCCTGCGCTGGATGGTCGGCCTGACCCTGGCGGGCGCGGCTTGCCTAACCATGGTCATCGCGATCGCGCTGGCAGTGGCATTCCCCAATCTGCCCGATGTGTCGGCTCTGTCGGACTACCGTCCCATCCTGCCGCTGCGGGTCTACTCTGGCGACGGACTGCTGATCGGTGAGTTCGGTGAGGAAAGGCGCAACCTGACCCGTCTGAAGGACATGCCCAAGGTCATGACCGATGCGGTGCTCGCGATCGAGGACACCCGTTTTTATGAACACGGCGGCGTCGACTACAAGGGCATGATGCGCGCGGCAATCGCCAACTTGACCAATCTCAAAAGCCAGGGCGCATCGACAATCACGATGCAGGTGGCCCGCAATGTCTACCTTTCGTCCGAAAAGACCTACACCCGCAAGATCTACGAAGTGCTTCTGACCTTCAAGCTCGAGCACCTGCTGAGCAAGGACCAGATCCTCGAGATCTACATGAACCAGATCTTCCTGGGTAACCGGGCCTATGGCTTTGCCGCTGCCAGCGAGGCTTATTTCGACAAGCCGCTCAAGGACATCACGGTGGCCGAGGCAGCGATGCTCGCCGGCCTGCCCAAGGCACCGGGCACCAACAACCCGATCCGCAACCCGAAACGCGCGCGCGCGCGTCAGATGCTGGTGATCGACCGGATGCAGGAGACCGGCTTCATCACCGCACAGCAGGCGCAAGTTGCACGCGCCGAGAAACTCAAACTCAAGGGTGGCCCGGATGCGGTGAGGGTGCATGCAGAATACATCGCAGAAACAGTGCGTCAGCTGGTATTTGCCCAGTACGGCAATGAGACCTATACCCGCGGGCTCAACGTCTACACGACCATCAACGCGGCCGATCAAGACGCCGCATACAAGGCGCTGCGCCGCGGCATCATGGACTTCGAGCGGCGCCAGATCTACCGCGGCCCCGAGAAATTCATCGACCTTCCGGTCAAGGATGCGCAGGCGCTGGACGAAGCCATCGACGAGGCGCTCGACGCCCATCCGGACAACGGCGATGTGATGTCAGCAGTCGTCCTGGAAGTCAACCCCAAACTGATCAAGGCGACACGCCAGAACGGCGAGACGCTGGAGATCGCCGGTGAGGGGCTGGAACCAGCCCGCTCCGGCTTGTCCGACAAGGCCCCGCCGAACATCAGGCTGCGACCGGGTGCCGTCATCCGGGTTGCCCGTACGTCCAAGGACAAGTGGGAAATCACCCAGTTGCCCGAGGTCGAGGGCGCGTTCGTCGCGCTGGATCCACGCAGTGGCGCCATCAAGGCCATGGTCGGCGGGTTCGACTACGAGAAAAACAAGTTCAATCATGTGACGCAGGCCTGGCGCCAGCCGGGTTCAAGCTTCAAGCCTTTCATCTATTCAGCCGCGCTGGAGAAGGGATTTACCCCGGCCACCATCGTCAACGATGCACCTTTGTTCTTCAACGCGTCGGTCACCGGTGGCCAGCCCTGGGAGCCGAAGAACTACGACGGCAAGTTCGACGGCCCCATGACCCTGCGCACCGCGCTGGCCAGGTCCAAGAACATGGTCTCGATACGGATATTGAATGCCATCGGGACGGCATATGGCCGTGACTGGGCGATGCGGTTCGGCTTCGATGCCGACAAGCATCTGCCCTACCTGACCATGGCACTGGGCGCCGGATCGGTCACACCGATGCAGATGGTGGGAGGCTACGCGGTATTTGCCAATGGCGGATACCGGGTCAACCCCTGGCTGATCAGCAAGGTGACCGAACAGACCGGGCGGGTACTGACGGAAAACAAGCCCCAGGTGCTCGACGAGTCAGTCAGGGCGATCAGCGCACGCAATGCCTTCATCATGAACAGTCTGCTCAACGAGGTCACGCGTGCCGGCACCGCAGCGCGGGCGCAGGCCACGCTCAAACGGCCCGACCTGTACGGCAAGACCGGCACCACCAACGACTCGATGGACGCATGGTTCGCCGGATTCCAGCCCGGCCTGGTCGCCGTGACCTGGATGGGATACGACACGCCGCGCAAGCTGGGCAGCAATGCGACCGGAGGTGGCCTGAGCCTGCCGATCTGGATTTCATTCATGGAACACGCACTCAAGGGTGTACCCGTGACGCAATACACGGCACCGGAAGGCGTCGTCAACACCGGGGGCGAATGGTATTACAACGAATACGCCTCTGGTCGCGGCGTCACCAGCCTGGGAATGGAGGACCTGTTGCCGGGCGCGACCAACGGCACGATCGAGACCGTCCCACCAGCCGAGGAACGCAACCGCATCCTCGACCTGTTCCGCAACAACCGAAACTAGAGAAAGCGCCGGGCCGTCCCAAGCTTTCTTGCACCCCCTTGGGGCGCCTGCCGCAAGCCAAAAATCGGACCGAACTACGGCCCGATTTCCAACGACTGCCCGCTCTGGATGCTGGCATCCTCGGATAAACGCGCGAACAATTCGCCCTGTCCCTTGGTGTCAAGCCACTGACCACCGTCATACCGGTAGTGGTAGCCGCCGCTGCGCGCTGCCAGCCAGATCTCCTGCAGCGGCTTTTGCAGGTTGACAATGATCTCGCTGCGGTTGGCGAACTTGAGCGTCACCATGCCGCCGACGCGCTGATTGTCGATATCGGCATCGGTGGCGTCATTGATGCGGTCGCAACCGGACTCGATGGCCTTGAGCACCCGTTCGGCCTGGTCCATGAATTCCAGGTCGGTCATTACAATTTCGGGATGTTGCGCATTCGCCGAATTCTAGCCAGAGTCCTTATCCTTGCCGCCGGCGCAGTTGTCCTGTCGGCTTGTGGCCAGAAAGGGGCATTGTTCATTCCGACGGAACCGGCCGCCGCACAGCGCGCCACACTGCCCCAGACCCTGCGCCTGGGTAACCCGGCGCAGGGTCTGGGGCAG
>CAZADK010000082.1:4983-11259 GCA_964483855.1 uncultured Rhodoferax sp. | reverse complement strand
CGGCTCTCGCGGGCGGAGGGCGCGGCCTTGCGGGCCCCCGAGAATATCCACGGTGATGCGGAGGCTGTTGTGCAATTGGGCACAATCGAACGATGACAAAAACGAGAACCTGAGATGAAAGCGTATCTACCTGTTTCCGGCTGGTCCCGGATTGGCCAACGCGCGCGTGGCATGTTCAATCTGAACGATTCGCGCTGGGGCCGGGGCGACGACAAGTCGAACGAGGATGGCAAACCAGAGCAGCGGCCGCGCGAGGACCCACCCGATATTGCGCCGCCGACCGGCAACGGGCGCCCTCGGGGCCAGGGGCCGCAACAGGGCCCGCCGGACCTGGACGAACTGTGGCGCGATTTCAACCGCAAACTCGGCGGCCTGTTCGGCGGCGGGCGCGGTGGCGGCAGAGGAAGCAGCGGCGGTGCTGGCGGCGGCGGATTCCAGCCGGACATGAAGAGTGCGGGCATCGGTGCCGGGCTGATCGCAGCGGTGGCGGTGCTGATCTGGTTGGGTACTGGCTTCTTCATCGTGCAAGAGGGCCAGCAGGCTGTCGTGACCCAGTTCGGCAAATACAAGGCGTCCGTGGGCGCGGGTTTCAACTGGCGCCTGCCGTACCCGATCCAGCGCCACGAACTGGTGTTCGTGACCCAGATCCGCTCGGTGGACGTGGGCCGCGACACGGTGATCAAGGCCACCGGGCTGCGCGACTCGGCGATGCTGACCCAGGACGAGAACATCGTTGAAATCAAGTTTGCCGTGCAATACCGCCTGAGCGACGCACGGGCCTTCCTGTTCGAGAGCAAAAGCCCGGCCGACGCTGTCGGCCTGGCGGCCGAGACGGCGGTGCGCGAAGTGGTCGGCAAGATGCGCATGGACTCGGCCTTGTCCGAGGAACGCGATCAGATCGCGCCGCGGGTGCGCGAGATCATGCAGAAGATCCTGGACCGCTACAAGGTCGGCATCGAGGTGGTCAACATCAACCTGCAACAGGGCGGTGTGAGGCCACCCGAGCAGGTGCAGGCCGCCTTCGACGACGTGCTCAAGGCCGGCCAGGAGCGCGAACGCGCGAAGAACGAGGCGCAGGCCTACGCCAACGACGTGGTTCCGCGTGCGGTCGGTTCGGCCTCGCGGCTCAAGGAGGAAGCGGATGCCTACAAGGCACGCATCGTGGCGCAGGCACAGGGTGATGCGCAGCGCTTAAAGTCGGTGCTGGCCGAGTACCAGAAGGCGCCGCAAGTCACGCGCGATCGCATGTACATCGACTCCATGCAGCAGATCTACTCCAACGTGACCAAGGTGCTGGTGGACTCGCGCTCGGGGTCGAACCTGCTCTACCTGCCGCTCGACAAGATCATGCAGCAGGCGCAGGGCAATGGCGATTCCGCCGCGCCCGCACCGGCGCCGGCTGGCACTGTCGTGCCACCGGTGTCGAGCACTTCCGACACCCGCTCGCGCGATGCGACGCGCTCGCGTGAGCGTGAAACCCGCTAGGACCCATCATGAACAGGTTAGGATTTCTTTTTACCAGCGTCGTGCTGTTGCTGGCCGTTCTCAGCTCCATGCTGTTCGTCGTCGACCAACGGCAGTTCGGCGTGTTGTACGCGCTCGGCCAGATCAAGGAAGTGATCACCGAGCCGGGCTTGAACTTCAAGTTGCCGCCGCCGTTCCAGAACGTCAGCTATATCGACAAGCGCCTGCTCACGCTCGACGGCACCGACACCGAGCCGATGCTGACCGCCGAGAAGCAGCGCGTGGTGATCGACTGGTACGTGCGCTGGCGCATCACCGACCCGGGCGAATACATCCGCAACGTCGGCCTGGATGAAACCGCCGGCGCCAACCAGCTCAACCGCGTGGTGCGCAACGCATTCCAGGAAGAGATCAACAAGCGCACCGTCAAGGAGCTGTTGTCGACCCGGCGCGAGGAACTGACAGCCGACGTGCAGACCGAGGTGGTCGAGAACGTCGGTGGCGTCAAGCCCTGGGGCATCGAGATCATCGACGTGCGCATCACGCGCGCCGATTATGTCGATACCATCACCGAATCGGTCTACCGGCGAATGGAAGCCGAACGCAAGCGGGTGGCCAATGAACTGCGCTCGACCGGTGCAGCCGAGGGCGAGAAGATCCGCGCCGACGCCGATCGCCAGCGCGAAGTGACGATCGCGAATGCCTACCGGGACGCACAGAAGATCAAGGGTGAGGGCGACGCGGAAGCTGCGAGCATCTACGCCGAAGCATTCGGCCGCGACCCGCAGTTCGCGCAGTTCTACCGCAGCCTGGAAGCCTACAAGATGAGCTTCAACAAGAAGGGCGACATCATGGTGCTGGACCCCGAATCCACGGACTTCTTCAAGTCGCTGCGGGGCACGGCGACCCTGGCGCCGGCCGCGAAGAAATAGGGTTTGGACGCGGGCGACGTCTTCTGGTTGGCGTTGGCCCTGGTGTTGATCATCGAGGGCTTGTTTCCGTTTCTTTCGCCCGCGCGATGGAAAAAGATGTTCCTGCAGATCGTGCAGTTGCAAGACGGGCAGATCCGCTTCTTCGGGCTGTGCAGTGTGCTGGGCGGACTGCTGCTGATCTGGCTGCTGAGCAGCTGATCGGGCCGGATTGCTGCCGGTAGAATCGCTGTTTTAACAGCTACCGACAAAACATGTCCGCCTGGGTCCTGCCGGATCACATCGCCGATGTCCTGCCATCCGAAGCGCGCCATATCGAAGAGCTGAGGCGGGACCTGCTGGACACGGCGCGGCGCTACGGATATGAACTGGTCATGCCGCCGTTGCTCGAACATCTCGAGTCGCTTCTCACCGGCACTGGAAAGGCGCTTGACCTGCAGACGTTCAAGCTCGTTGACCAACTCTCGGGGCGCCTGCTGGGGCTGCGCGCGGACAGTACGCCCCAGGTCGCGCGGATCGACTCGCACCTGCTCAACCGCGCCGGCGTGACCCGCCTGTGTTACTGCGGCCCGGTGCTGCACACCCGCCCCGACAAGCCCCATGCCACCCGCGAGCCGCTGCAGTTCGGCGCCGAGATCTACGGTCACGGCGGGCTGGAGGCCGATCTCGAAATTCTGCTGCTGGCGCTCGATTGCCTGCGCGCGGCGCGGGTTCCCGATCCCATGGTCGACCTGGCCGACGTGCGTATCGTCGATGCCCTGCTGGACGGCGTGCCTGCGCAATCCACCCAAGGCGAGGATATTCACCATGCACTGGCCTCCAAGGATGCCAGTGCGCTGGCTGCGCTGACGCGCAATCTGGACAGCAGCGCACGTGAAGCGCTGCGGGCACTGGTCGATCTGTACGGCGATGCCTCGGTGCTCGAACGGGCACGTGCGGTGTTGCCCGGCAAGCCGGCCATCACCGCTTCGCTGGACCAACTCGGCTGGCTGGCCAGCCATCTCCAAGACGTCGTCGTGAGTTTTGACCTGGCCGACCTGCGCGGTTATGCCTACTACAGTGGCGCGCGGTTCTCCATTTTTTCCCCGGATGCCGTCGATGTGCTGGTCCGTGGCGGACGATACGACGAAGTTGGTGCTGCGTTCGGCCGTAACCGTCCGGCCGTCGGTTTCAGCCTGGATGTCAAGGCGCTGGTGGCCGCCGTGTCGCCACGGCCGCTGCATGCTGCGATCCGCGCCCCGTGGAGCGAATCGCCGGACGTGCGCAAGGCCATCGCCATCTTGCGTACCAAGGGCGAGACGGTGGTGTGCGTGTTGCCTGGGCACGAGAGCGAAGTCGATGAGTTCCAGTGTGATCGCGAACTGCTGCAGGTTGCGGGGCAATGGGTGGTGCAGGCAATTTGAAGCGGATTGTTGAACATGAAAGCAAGCAAGGGGCGTAACGTCGTCGTCGTCGGGACCCAGTGGGGAGACGAGGGCAAGGGCAAGCTGGTGGACTGGCTCACCGAAAGCGCGCAAGGTGTGGTGCGTTTCCAGGGCGGACACAACGCAGGGCACACGCTGGTCATCAACGGCGTCAAGACGGCTTTGCACCTGATTCCCAGCGGCATCATGCGCGTCGGCGTCAAGTGTTACATCGGCAACGGGGTGGTCTTGTCCGCCGGCAAGTTGTTCGAGGAGATCGAAGGCCTAGAGCGCGCCGGTGTCGAGGTTCGCTCGCGCCTGCGCGTCAGCGAAGCCTGTCCATTGATCCTGCCGGTGCACGTGGCGCTCGACGTGGCGCGCGAGGCGGCACGCGAGCAGGGCGGCCATGCCCGCATCGGAACCACGGGCCGTGGCATCGGGCCCGCCTACGAGGACAAGATCGCGCGCCGGGCCCTGCGCGTGCAGGACCTGAAACACCCCGAGCGTTTCGCCGCCAAGCTGCGCGAGCTTCTCGCGTTGCACAACCATGTGCTGACCAGTTACCTGGGCGCGGCCCGTTACACGTTCGACGACCCGCTGGCGCACTACATGGCGAACGGAGAGGTGCAGTTCCAGCCGGTGTTCGACGAAGCGATGCGGCATGCCGAACTGCTGCGACCGATGATGGCCGATGTGTCGCGCGAACTCAACGAGGCACATGTCCACGGCGCCAACCTGCTGTTCGAAGGTGCGCAGGGCACGCTACTCGATGTCGACCACGGCACGTATCCCTATGTGACGTCGAGCAACTGCGTGGCCGGCAATGCGGCAGCCGGCTCCGGTGTCGGGCCCGGAATGCTCCACTACGTGCTGGGCATCACCAAGGCCTATTGCACGCGGGTCGGCGGCGGCCCGTTTCCGACCGAGCTCGACTGGGAGAAGCCGGGCACGCCGGGCCACCACATGAGCACCGTCGGCGCTGAAAAAGGCGTCACCACCGGTCGCTTGCGGCGGTGCGGCTGGTTCGACGCCGCCTTGCTCAAGCGCTCGGCGCAGGTCAATGGCCTGTCTGGCCTGTGTGTCACCAAACTCGATGTGCTCGATGGCCTCAAGACGCTGAGCCTGTGCACCGGCTACGAACTCGACGGCGAGACGCTGGACATCCTGCCCATGGGTGCCGAAGAGATCGCGCGCTGCAAGCCGATCTACGAAGAGATGCAGGGCTGGAGCGACAGCACGGTCGGTGTCACCCGTTATGCGGAACTGCCGATCGCCGCGCGGCTGTATCTGCAGCGCATCGAACAGGTCGTCGGTGTTCCGATCCACATGGTCTCGACCAGCCCGGATCGCGACCACACGATCATGGTACGGCATCCGTTTCTGGCCGACTAGGGCCTGTTCCGCTCCACCACCCTGCAATCCCCGGCCCGAAAGGATCACAGCATGTTGACAGAAGACGGCAAGCACCTGTACGTCAGTTACGACGAGTATCACAACCTGATCGAGAAACTCGCGATCCGCATCCACCAGTCGGGCTGGCAGTTCGACACCATCCTGTGCCTGGCGCGCGGCGGCATGCGCCCCGGCGATATCCTGTCGCGGGTCTTCGACAAACCGTTGGCAATCATGTCGACCAGTTCCTACCGCGCCGAGGCGGGCACCCGGCAGGGCATGCTCGACATCGCCCGCTACATCACCACGCCCAAGGGCGAGATCGCCGGCAAGGTGCTGCTGGTGGACGACCTGGCCGATACCGGCAAGACGCTGGCTGCGGTGATCGACCAGCTGCGCAACAACTACAAGCCGATCACCGAGTTGCGCAGTGCGGTGATCTGGACCAAAGGCGTGTCGGCCTTCAAGGCCGATTACGCAGTCGAATCCCTTCCCACCAACCCGTGGATCCACCAGCCGTTCGAGGGCTACGATTCCATGCGGCCGGAGCAGCTCATCGCCAAGTGGAGCGTCTGAGGCATGGCGTCACGTTCAAGCATCAGCGCCACCGGCCTGATCCACCACCCGTACCGCCCGCCCGAGGGTTTTGCCGCTCCTCAGCCGCCCATCCACAAGGCCTCGACGGTGATCTTTCCGACCGTGGCAGCGATGCGCGGCACGCAGTGGCAGGACAAGACCGGCTACACCTACGGACTGCACGGCACACCCACCACCTTCCTGCTCGAGGAACGGCTGGCGACGCTCGAGGGCGGCCTGCAATGCCTGCTGGTGCCCAGCGGCCTGGCGGCGATCGCCACCACCTGCATGTCGCTGCTGCGCACCGGCGACGAGGTGCTGGTTCCCGACAATGCCTATGGACCGGCCAAGACCCTGGTGCAGGGTGAATTGCTGGGCTGGGGCATCACGCACCGCTATTACGATCCGATGGACCCGCAGGACCTGGCCGGCAAGATCGGGCCGGCAACGAAACTGGTCTGGCTGGAGGCGGCCGGCTCGGTCACGCTGGAGTTTCCTGATCTGCTGGCGAT
>CAZADK010000082.1:0-4973 GCA_964483855.1 uncultured Rhodoferax sp. | reverse complement strand
TGGTGCGCATCTGTCGACAAAACGGCGTGGTGAGCGCGCTGGACAACACCTGGGGCGCCGGTCTGGCTTTCAGTCCGTTCGACCTGGTTCCCGGTTCGGATTCCCCGTTGGCCGTCGATCTGACCGTGCATGCCCTGACCAAGTACCCCAATGGCGGCGGTGACGTGTTGATGGGCAGCATCGTGACGCGCGACCCGCAGTTGCACCTGCGGCTCAAGCTGACCCATATGCGGCTCGGCCTGTCGGTGGGTGCCAACGATGCCGAGGCGGTGTTGCGCGGCCTGCCCAGCATCGTGTTGCGGTACCAGGCGCACGACGCCAGTGCCCGTGCCCTGGCGGCATGGGCCCTGGAGCAGCCGGAGTTCGTCCAGGTGCTGCATCCGGCCCTGCCCGGATCACCCGGACATGTGCACTGGCGCGAGGTCTGCCACGGCGGTCCCGGCAGCGCAGCTGGCTTGTTCAGCGTGGTCATCGACGCGCGATTCAAGCAAGATCAGGTCGATGCCTTTTGCGACGCGTTGCGCTTGTTCAAGCTCGGCTATAGCTGGGGTGGACCGATGAGCCTGGTGGTGCCCTACAAGCTCTCGGTGATGCGCACACGCTGGCCGGTGTGTCTGCGCCCCGGCACCGTGGTGCGGTTCTCGACCGGGCTCGAGGCGCCGGCCGATCTGCAGTCCGACCTGCAACAGGCGCTGCAACGCGCCTTGCGCTGACCATGAGAGGCCATCGCATGAGCCCACGCTCGATCGATTGCCTCTCACGTTTTGCGTCGGTGTTTTCCTGCATGGGGCAGGACCAGCCAGTGCGCTAAGCTCGGGGCCATGCTCGCTGCATCAAATTCCGGTGCCCCCGACAAGGGAGCAGCGCCGCCGCCGGACCTGTTGGAGACAACATCGCCGGCGCCATATTACCTGCCGCCGCCGGAGGGTCCGCAAAAGACCATCACTCAGCTCGGACCCCGTGCGCCGTGGCACTGGCTGGCGCTCGGGTGGCGGGACTTGCGCGCCCACACCGGTATCGCGCTGTTCTACGGCGTCTGTTTCTGGCTCATGGCGGTGGTGCTGGCGCTGGTGTTTCGCAGCAAGCCGCAGTACGCCATGTCGATCGCCTCCGGCTGCCTGCTGATCGGACCGTTCATGGCCATGGGCCTGTATGAGGTCAGCCGACGCCGAGAAGCGGGCCTCGCGCCCGACCTGACCTCGTCGCTGACGTGCTGGGACACCCGGTTACGCAGCGTCGGGCTGCTGGTGCTCGTGCTGATCGTGCTCGAACTGATCTGGGGCCGTGCTTCGCTAGTGGTCTTCGCTGTCTTCTTCAACACAGGCATGCCGTCGACCACCGGTGTCATCGATGCGATCTTCAATCCACAGAACTGGGAATTCCTCGCGGTCTACCTTGCGGTCGGAGGCCTGTTCGCCGGCCTGGTCTTTGCGATCGCGGTGGTGTCCATCCCGATGATCCTCGATCGGGATACCGACGCGATAACGGCCGCCATCACCAGTTTGCAGGTCGTGTTCGAGAACTTTGGCGTGATGCTGCTGTGGGGCGCGACGATCACATTCATGGTGGCGTTGGCGCTGTTGCCCTGGGGCCTGGGCCTGGTATTGGTTGGCCCCTGGCTCGGTCACGCCAGCTGGCATGCCTATCGGGGATCGGTCGGCTGGATGGCCGAGTAGCCGTCCCATCCTGGCGCCAGCGCGGTCAGCGCCTGACCGGGCCTGTTTTGCCCCGGTGCGCCTGAACTGTTAAAGTGAGGCTTCAATCTGAAAGGTCAACTTGGCAACACCGAACTACGGATACGAAAAGCGGCAAAAGGAACTTGCAAAGAAGCGCAAGAAGGAAGACAAGCTCAGGGAGAAAGCCCAGCGTAAACAGGGCGGGCCAGGCGACTCCGATTCCGGCCCGGGCTACGTGGATCCCTCGCTGGCACCGGGTGACAGGAGGCCGGGCGCGTCCACATCAACCTGAATCTTGTCTTCCCCGGCCGACGTGTCCTGCCGGTCGGCGCGCAACTCGAGGACCAGGGTGGCGGCCAATACGTCCATGGCGTGCACGCTGCCGTTGGCTGGTGACAAAGTCCTGGCCTTGGCGAAGTTCCTGAAGTTGCGCTGCATCGACTGCAAGTAGACCGGATCGTAGTGTTGGGTCAGCAGATCCTGCACCACCGCCGGGAGCTGGCCCTCCCTTACCGCCGATTTCCAGGCCTGCACCACGGCCTTGCCGCGGATTTCGGTCAGCGCGTCGAGCCGGGTACAAAAAGCCTCGGTGTCGCGCACGAAGAAGTCATAGTCCTCCATCAGCAAGGCCACGCGTTCGGTATCAACGAGCGCAAGGTTCAGGCAATGGCCGCGCGCCCGCATGGCGTCCATCAGTGCCACCGGTACCGCCACATTGCCGACCTTGCGACTTTCGCTTTCCACGAACACCGGCCGTGCCGGATCCAGGCGACGCAGCACGTCCCATACCCGGGTGTCGAACGCCTTTTGCGATGGCTGCGGCAGGCCAGGAATGGCGCCGAGCACCGAACTGCGATGGTGGGCCAGTGCCTCCAGATCCAGCACCTGGGCGCCGGCATGCGCCAGCGACTGCAATAGCCGCGTCTTGCCGGAGCCGGTGGTACCGCACACCACCCGATAGTCGAACTGACCCGCCAGACATTTGGTATCGGCCAACAGTGCTGCGCGAAACGCCTTGTATCCACCCTGCACGATACACACGCGAAAGCCGATCTGGTCGAGCACCATCGACAAGGAGCCGCTGCGCTGACCACCGCGCCAGCAGTACACCAGCGGACGCCAGCTTCGCAGTTTGTCGAGGGCGCGTTCCTGGATATGGCCTGCGATGTTGCGCGCCGCCATGGCAGCACCCATCTTGCGCGCCTCGAACGGGTTCACCTGCTTGTAGGTCGTACCCACGGCGTGGCGCTGGGCGTTGTCCAGCGTGGGCCAGTTCACCGCGCCCGGCAGGTGGTCCAGTGCATATTCGTCTTCGCTGCGCGCATCGATGACGGTATCAAACGCATCGAGCTGGCGCAATACATCGACAGCATCGAGCGGGTTCAGGCTCACGGCAATTGCTTTCGCAACGCGGGCCAGATATTGGCCAGCATGATGGGTTGCGCCTGCTCGGTCGGATGGATGCGGTCGCTCTGGAACAGCCGGGTCGAATCTTCACCATCGGCCACACCCTTGAGCAGGAAGGGCACCAGCGCAGCACCATGGGCGCGCGCCGCCTCATCGAACAGCGAGGCAAAGCGGTTGGCATAGTCACGGCCGTAATTCGGAGGTACTTGCATGCCGACCAGCAAAACCTTGGCGCCGGCCCGCCGGGCGATCTGGGTCATGTGGCCCAGGTTGTCCTGCGTCATCTGCAGCGGCAGACCGCGCAGCGCATCGTTGCCGCCGAGTTCAATGATGACGTGACTGGGCGCATGTTGCTTGAGCAGTGCCGGCAGGCGGCTGCGTCCGCCGGAAGTGGTGTCCCCGCTGATGCTGGCATTGACCACCCGTGCCGAAACCGCTTCCGTGCGCAGCTTGTTTTCAAGCAAGGCAACCCAGCCGCTGCCACGGCGCAGTCCGTATTCGGCGCTCAGGGAATCTCCCAGCACCAGGATCGTATTGGCGGCGCCTTTGCCCTTACCATTGCCGCTGGGGTTGGACTTGGCGACGGCGGCGCTCTGCGCCCAGGCGCCCGCTCCGCAAAACCCCACGCCGCCGGTCGCGCCTGCTGCCACGATAAAGTGTCGGCGATTCAAAACCATAAGTCTTTCATGCCCAACGCCAGCGCCGAGCCCATCATTGCGGTCCAACACGTTTTCAAGTCGGTGACCGATTCAACCGGAACCCTGGATATTTTGCGCGATATCGACTTTTCTCTGGCGCCAAGGGAAACTGCCGCCATTGTCGGGGCCTCGGGCTCGGGCAAAAGCACGCTGCTGTCCATCATTGCAGGGCTCGACACACCCACACGAGGTACCGTCCGGGTCGCCGGGCAAGACCTGTTCGCCATCGACGAGGATCAGCGGGCTGCTTTGCGCGCCGACAAGGTCGGCTTCGTGTTTCAGAGTTTCCAGCTCATGGGCAACCTGACCGCACTGGAGAATGTCATGCTGCCGCTGGAGCTCTCCGGCCGGCGCGACGCGCGCAAGGCCGCCAGCGAGATGCTGGCTCGGGTGGGTTTGTCGGAGCGGCTCGGTCACTACCCGAAGGTGCTCAGCGGTGGCGAGCAGCAGCGTGTGGCGCTGGCGCGGGCCTTCGTCGTCCAACCGGCTGTCCTGCTGGCGGACGAACCGACCGGCAGTCTGGATTTCGCCACGGGCGAGACCATCATGGCACTGATGTTCGACCTCAACACCGAACTGGGCACGACCCTGGTGCTGGTCACCCATGACCAGGGCATCGCGCGACGTTGCAGCCGTCGCATCACGATCGAAGCCGGACGTATTGCCGAACCCGTGGGCGCCTGAGTTTTCCCGCGGGCGCAACGGTGCATGAATGCGCAACCGCGCACCGGCATCGGATAATCCTGCCATGTCCAGCCCCAAGATCGTGTTCGGCTTTCACGCCGTCGGCGTGCGCCTGCGCACTGCACCCCAGTCCATCATCGAACTGCATGTCGATGCCAGCCGGCGTGACGCGCGCATGCGCCAGTTCATGGAGCGTGCCAGCGAAGCTGGCGTGCGCCTGATCGAGTCCGATGGCCTGCGCCTGTCGCGGCTGTGCGGCGGGCATGGTCACCAGGGGGTGGCCGCTCGGGTCAATCCCTTGCCCATGACCCACTCGCTCGACGAGTTGCTCGAGAACCTGGAGGAATCCCAGGCCAGTTTGCCACCGACGCACCGCACCGCGCCACTGCTGCTGGTGCTCGATGGCGTGACCGATCCACACAACCTGGGCGCCTGTTTGCGCGTGGCCGACGGCGCTGGCGACCTTGGCCACCGTGGCGTTGATCCCGGCGGCATGGTCCTTGGGGGC
>CAZADK010000081.1:2420-11308 GCA_964483855.1 uncultured Rhodoferax sp. | reverse complement strand
GCGTCAGATGTGTATAAGAGACAGGGCGTATGCATTGAGTTGACATTGCGCAAACGCCGCGTTCCCCGCCCGGCGTAAAAAGACGTAAAGAAGTTGGGGATACTTGCCAGCCAGGGTGTGTCCTCACCTTGGCTTTTCGTATTTGCGGGGAGCATTGCGTTGCAAAGGGATGGAACATGCCAAAGGATCAAGCCGCGCGAAAGTCCGGCAGCAGCAGGCGCATCAAACACGATGAACAGGTACCCTCAACACAACAACCCCCGGCCCGGTCCCTGATAGGGCGTCTGGTGTCGGCGGCGCTGGCGCGGCTCAAGCCGCCGCCAGTGCGTGCCAAGTCACTGGTGTTCGAGTCCTTCGAGCCGCGGGTCTTGTTGTCTGGCGAAACCTTGGCGCCGCGCATCGACGGCGCGCTCGATGTGCCCGGCGAGACCGACCGTTACGGCTTCACGCTGAACGACAACGTGCGGGTCGTGTTCGACGCGCTGACCAACAACACCAACATGCGCTGGTCGCTCGAGGGCCCGCGCGGCGCGGTGGTCAACAACCGCAGCTTCACGGCCAGTGATTCCTACGAACTTTCCGGCAATGTTGCGTTCGATCTGGCTGCCGGCGACTACACGCTCAGCGTCGACGGCGTGGCCGATACAACTGGCGCCTACGCCTTCCGGCTGATCGATATCGCGCAGGCACAGGAGCTGACACCCGGCACCCGCATCGACGCCACCCTGGAGCCCGCCAACGAAACCGATGCGTACAAGTTCAGCGTGGCCGCCGGGCAGCGGTTCTATTTCGACCGCTTTTCCAATACCGGCGACATCTACTGGCGGCTGCTCGATCCGTTCGGCCGCACCGTCGTCGATCGCACCCACATGGGCACCGATCTGGGCGAACGCACGCTGGACATCGACGGCAGTTACACCTTGCTGATCGAAGGGCGCGCCTACACCACCGGCACCGCCAGCTACGGCTTCAACGTCAGCCTGCTCGACGACGCGCCCAGCGAGGCGATGGCACTCGACGCGCTGGTCATGGGCAACATCGGCCAGGCCGGCCTGCGTGACCGCCATACCTTCACCCTGGCATCGGACACACGCGTGTTGTTCGACGCGCTGACGTACGACTACTACCTGTTGTGGTCGCTCACCGGGCCGAACGGTACGCTGGTGGCGGACCGGCGTTTCGAATACTCCGACTCGCACGAGATCGGCGGCAACAGCAGCCTGCTGCTGCGCGCCGGCGACTACACGCTGACGGTCGACGGCGATGGCGACCGGACCGGCGCTTACGCGTTCCGGCTGCTCGACATGGCCTCGGCCACCCCGATCAATGCCGACACCGTCATCACCGGCGCGCTCGGCGACCTCGGCGTTGGCGCCAGCCAGTTGCGTGCGCCTGCCGGCGCACCGCTGTCGAACCCGCCGGCAGACAACGGTGCGCTGCTGCAAACCGGTGGCAACCGCTACGTGAGTGTCGCCAACGATGCCAGCCTGAACCCCGCCGCGCTGACGCTGGCGGCCTGGGTCTACAAGGACCCATCGCTGCCCAGTTGGGGCGCGGTGCTGATGAAAAGCAGCAACAGCAGCTGGAACGACGGATATGGACTGACCAACTTCACCGACGGGCGAATCCACTTTTTCGTCAACCAGTACAGCACCAACGAGGTCAGCGCCGAACTGGCCGACAACACCTGGACCCATGTGGCCGCCACCTACGACGGCGCCACGCTCAAGCTGTACCTCAACGGCGAGCTGGCCGCGTCCAAGGACTACACCGGCGCCATCAACCACTCCAGCGGTGAACTGCGCATCGGCTCGGGCGCCGGCGCCAACTATCCGTGGCGCGGGCAGATCGACGAGGCGCAGGTCTGGGGTATCGCTCGCAGTGCACAAGACATCGCAGCCGACTACCTGAGCGGCCTGCAGGGCAACGAGACCGGCCTGGCCGGTTACTGGCGCATGGACGAGTCCGGTGGCGACGACTTCATCGACGAATCGCCGCTGGGCAACCATGGCGTGCTCGGCAACCCGCCGGCGCGCCAGACCCATCTGTACCAATACCAGGCAACCGCCGGCGAGCGGCTGTTCTTCGACTACCAGAACGTCACTGGCGAGAACTTCTCGCTGCGCATCTTCGATCCCCAGGGCACGCTGCTTTACGGGCCGCAGTGGTTCAGCAACGACGTCGACACCTTCACCGCCGCGCAGGACGGCAACTACCTGTTCGCGCTGGAAGGGCGGATCTACAACAGCGTATCCAGCCAGTACCAGTTCGCGCTGCTGACGATCGACGACGTCGCCGCACCCATGGCGCTCGACACCCGGATCGACGGCACCCTGGCTAAACCAGGGCAACGCAACGACTACAGCTTCAGCGTGCTTGCGCCGACCATGGCGGTATTCGATTCGTTCACCTACAACAACAACTTTCAGTGGAGCCTGAAAGGGCCGGACGGCACGCTGGTGGCCAACCGCGGATTCGTCTATTCCGACTCGGCCGAATACGGCGCCAACCCGGTGTTGATGCTTGCGCCGGGCGATTACACGTTGACGGTCGACGGTGTCGGTGGCACCAGCGGCGACTTCGCGTTCCAGTTGCTCGACCTGGCCGCGGCCAGTACTGTCGTCGGGTTCGACAGCCGGATCGACGGCAACCTGTCGCCCGGCAGCATGACCCGGATCTACCGCTTCGAGGCGGACAGCGGCGACAACATCAACTTCGACCGAATCGCGCTGAGCGGCGGCAGCCCCTACTGGCGCTTGCTCGATGCGACCGGCTTCCAGGTGTTCGGCTCGGAGTATTTCAACGACCGTGGCACGACCAGCCTGCGCCTGGGGGGTACCTACTACCTGCTGTTCGAGGGCCACACCTACGAGCCGTATTCGATCGATTACAGCCTCCAGCTCAACTTCGAGGGCAACACGCCGGTCCCGCAGCTGACCGGCACCGCACTGTCGCTGGGCACCACGGTATCCGGCAGCCTGGGCGCGGCCGGCGAAATCGACAACTACGTGTTCGAAGCCACCGGGCCATTGCGCGTTTACTTTGACGGCTTCACGCCGAACAACAACGGCAGTTTCCGCTGGTCGCTGGTCAGTGCGCGCGGCACCGAGATCGGCGACCGCGGCATTTATTACTCCGAGTCGTATGAGCTCGGCGCAGCCAACCCGGTCATCACACTGCCGATGGCGGGCAGCTATCAGATCCGGATCTGGGCCTACGGCAATACCACCGGCGGCTACAGCTTCCGGCTGCAGGACCTCGCCGCCGCCACGCCGGTCGACCTGGCCACACCCGTCAACGCCAGCCTGAACCCGTCCAACGAGACCGATATCTACCGGTTCGAGGTGCAGGCGGGCGACCGGCTGTTCTTCAACCGGCTGACGCAGACGCCAGAGTATTCCGACTGGATCACCTGGCGCCTGATCGATCCTTCCGGCAACCAGGTCTGGGGCCCGATCAACTTCTTCACCGACGTCGACGTCACCACGCTGGGCCGCAGCGGCACCTACACCCTGCTGGTCGAGGGCCGTATCTGGAACACCGGCTCCATCGCGGCGTTCGATTACAGCTTCAACATCCAGCCGGTGCCCGACGATCCGGCGCCGGTCATGCTGGTGCCGGGCGACACGGTCAACGGCAACCTGGCAAGCGCCGGCCAACGCAACCGTTACGTCTTCGATCTGGCGGGCGAGGGCTTGTACTATTTCGACAGCCTGAGCAACAGCGCCATCAGCTGGACTCTGCGCGGGCCTTCTGGTTTGCTGCTGAGCCGCACACTGCAAAACGCAGACTCGGCGGACCTGGGGCACACCAACCCGCTGCTGCGCCTGGCCGCCGGCAGCTACACACTGACCCTCGACGGCAACGGCGACACCACCGGCGACTACCGTTTCCGGCTGCTGGACGTCGCCGCCGCCGCGGCCGAGCTGATACCCGGCAGCGTCGTCAGCGGCGCGCTGGAGAGTGCGCGCGAAACCGACATCTACCGATTCGATGTGGCAGCCGGCGACCGCTTCTACTTCGACCGAATCAGCTATGGCGACTACTACAACACCACCTACCGGCTGATCGATCCGCAAGGCAACCAGGTCTGGGGCGGGTATACCTGGCCCGACGACCGAGAAATGTCCGCCTTCGCGCTGGCGGGAGGCTATTACCTGCTGGTGGAGGGGCGCGTCGGCAACAGCGCACAAAGCAACAGCTACAGCTTCGCCATGCACCGACTGGCGGACATCAGTGAGAACCTGACGCCCGGGCAGACTGTCACCGGCACATTCACGCAGCCGGGCCAACGCGCGATCTACCATTTCAGCCTGACCGAGGCCGGCCAGCTGCTGTTCGATGGCCTGGCGCCCCACAACGCCAACCCGGACATCTACTGGACCTTGACCGGCCCGCGCGGCACCGAGGTCAACAGCCGGCGCCTGTATGGCTCCGAGTCGCACGAGCTGGGCAGCACCAATCCGCTGCTCAACCTGGTGGCGGGCGACTACACGCTGATTTTCGATCCGCAGGGCGAGCAGGTCGGCGCCTTCAGCTTTCGGCTGCTCGCGGTCGCATCGGCGACGTTTTTCGACGGCAACACCACGGTCAATGGGCAACTCGACCCATCGAATGCGACGGCGATCTACACCTTCGACGCCACCGCCGGCACCCGCTACTACCTGGACCAGCAAGGCCTGAGCACCGGTACCGACCGGCTGAGCTGGCGCCTGTTCGACCCGTTCGGCAACCAGCTGTTCGGGCCGCTGTATTTCAACGACATCGACCTGTTCACCGTGCCGCAGGACGGGCGTTATACGCTGGTCGTCGAAGGCCGCATCTGGCAGACCCAGTACTCCGCGACCATCAACTACAGCTTCCGGCTGCTGGAGATCACCGACGACATCGCCGACATCGTTCCCGGCCAGTCTCATGGGTTGGTGCAGAATTTCGTGCCCGGCCAGCTCGGCGGGGCACTGGATCTGGACAGCCTGCGCCATGCCCAGGTGGCCGACAGCAGCGATATCGACCAGACCGGCTCCCTGACGCTGGAGACCTGGTTCAAGGTCGACTCCTACGCCAGCACCTGGCAGGCGCTGTTCTACAAGGGCAATGGCAACGGCAACCAGCGCACCTACACGCTGTGGCTGAACAACAGCGGCTACCTGCACCTGTCCACCGGCGCCAACGCCAACAACAACATCAGCACCACGGCGGGGTCGATCGTCACCAACCGCTGGTACCACGTGGCGGCCGTGCTCGACCGCGGCGCCGGTGAGATGAAGATCTATATCGACGGGGTTCAGGCCGCCAGCGGCGCATTGAACACGGCGCCAGCAAGTTCCAACGACAACCCCTTGACCATCGGGCGAAACCTCGAAGGTTATCCCAACTTCCTGGGCCAGGTCGACGACATCCGGTTGTGGAACACGGTGCGCAGCCAGCAGCAGATCGCAGACAACAAGGACCAGCCGCTCGCCGGCAACGAAGACGGCCTGGTGCTGTACCTCAAGGCAGACGACAACGACGGCACCCTACTTGCCGACGCCACCGGCCGCGGCAATGACGGCAGCATCGTGCATGCCTGGGCCAATGCGCCGGGCGTGGTTGCCGGCAGCATCGACTTCGGGCAATCGGACTACTACCGCTTCACGCTGGCCAACGACACCCGGATGTATTTCGATTCGTTGACCGACAACTACTACCTGCGCTGGTACCTGAGCGGCCCGCGCGGCACGCTGGTGTCGGACCGGCCGTTCCAGCTGAGCGACTCGCAGAACGGCCTGAGCGTGATGAATCTGGCGGCCGGCGACTACACATTGCGGGTCGACGGCAGCGGCGATGCGTCAGGCGACTACGGCTTTCGCCTGGTGGATCTGGGTGAGGCCATCGAACTCGAGCGCAACACCGTCATCAGCGGCGCGCTGATACCGGCCAACGCGACAAACGCCTACCAGTTCAGCGCCAGCGCCGGCGAGCGCCTGTATTTCGACATGGTCTCGGCCAGCGGCGGATATCCGTTCTGGCGGCTGCTCGACCCTTGGGGTCGCAGTGTATGGGGCCCCAACTACCTGCCCAGCGACGACGTGCAACTGCAAACCCTGCCGTACGACGGCGTCTATACGCTGCTGATCGAAGGGCGCCGCGATGGCGGCACCGGCACCGGCAGTTATGCCTTCCGGGTGCAGACCGTGCAGGACAAGAACGTTGCGCTCGCGCCGGACGGCGTGCACGGCATGCCCGCAGCGTGGGGCGACGGCCCGTTCGGCGCCGCAGTGCGGTTCAACGGCCTGCAATCGGCGCAGATCAGCCACGATGCCGCGCTCGACCTCACCGAGACCGTTACGCTGGAGGCCTGGGTCAAGGTCGAGCGTTTCGACACCACCTGGACATCGCTGATCTACAAAGGCAACCCCGCCAATGCGGCCGAACGCACCTATTCCGTGTGGCTCAACGCCAACGGCTCGGTGCTGCTTTCCACGGGCGATGGCAGTGCGCAAAGCACGCAGACCGCAGCCGGCGTGGTGCAGCTTGGCCAATGGCACCACATCGCCGCGGTGATGGACCGCAGCGCCAGCGGCGGCACGCTGCGCATCCTGGTCGACGGCGTGCAGCTCTCGAGCATCACCAACCTGCGCAAGAACCCGGCCAGCAGCAACAGCAACCCCTTGTACCTGGGCACCAATGTCGAGGCCGCCGGCGGCCTGACCAACCTGGTCGGCAGCCTGGACGAGGTGCGTATCTGGAACCTGGCGCGCAGCAACGCCGACATCTTGGCCAGCATGTCGACGCCGCTGACCGGCGCCGAGACCGGCCTGGTCGCCTACCTGAAGTTCGACGAAGGTGCCGGAACAACCAGTGCCGACGCCAGCGGCAACGGCCATGGCGTCACGTTGTCGAACCTGATCGAGCCCATCGTCATCGGCAGCATCGACCATGTCGGTCAGGTGACGAACTACCACTTTTCGGTTGCACAGGCCGACACGCTGCTCTATCTCGATGCGCTGACCGACAACTCCAGCATCCGCTGGAGCCTGAGCGGCCCGCGCGGTACCCTGGTCAGCGGACGCCATTTCCAGCAGACCGACTCGGTCGACGGCCTGTCCCTGGTGAGTCTTGCGGCCGGCAACTACACGCTGACGATCGACGGTCACCAGGACTTCACCGGGGAATTCCGCTTCCGTCTGCTCGACCTGTCGCAGGCGAACGAGCTGACACCCGGAACGCCGGTCACCGGCCAGCTCACGCCCGCGAACCAGACCGATGCCTACCGGTTCACCGTCGCCGCCGGCGACCGTTTCTTCTTCGACCGGCAGGCCGAGACCAGCGACAACGCATGGTGGCGCCTGCTCGATCCGTATGGCCGCGTGGTGTGGGGCCCGACCGATTTCGGCACCGACGGCGGCATGCACACGCTGGCCCTGGCCGGCAGCTACACGCTGCTGATCGAAGGCCGGCGCAATGCGATCGGCGACAACCGCTACACCTTCAGCGTGCAGCCGATCACCGACGACACGGCAGCGCTGCAGCTCGACCAGACCATCAGCGCCACCATCGCGCATCCCGGTCAGGTCGATGTCTACAGTTTCACGCTGGCGTCCGACAGCCTGCTGCTGTTCGACGCCTTCACCAACAGCTCCAGCTTCAAGTGGTCGCTCAGCGGCCCGCGCGGCAGCGTCGTGGCGCCGCGCAATTTCTCCGCCAGCGACTCCAACGACTTCACATCCAATCCGGTGCTCGACCTGGTCGCCGGCAACTACCAGCTGCTGGTCGATGCCGACAACGACGTCACCGGCAACTATGGCTTCGCGCTGCGCAACCTGTCGGCCGCAACCACGATAGCCATCGGCGACACCGTCACCGGCACGCTGAACCCCGGCAACAACACGCAGGTGCTGCGTTTCGATGCGCAGGCGCGCGACCGGCTCCGTCTCGACCTGCTCAGCGAAAGCCGCAACTCCGCCTACTGGCGGCTGGTCAACCCGTTTGCCGGCGTGGTGTTCGGCCCCAGCGCCACCGACGACGTGGTGTTCACGACGCCGTTCGCCGGCAACTACTACCTGTTGCTCGAAGGGCGGATCAACGAAGGCACCGCCGTGGACTACAGCTTTGCGCTGCAGGACACCGCGCTGCCCAATCCGGATGGCCACACCGGCCAGGACTTCGACAATCCGGGCCTGCCCTACGTGCTGACCAACACCAGCGGCTCCGCGGCGCAGGTGCTGCAGGACGGTTATTTCCCGGCCCAGCTATCGGCCAATAACACCGGCGCTGCCGATACGGTGTTCCTGGGCCGGCCCGACGACAGTTTTCTGGGCCTGGGCAGCGGCTCGATCACCTACGACCTGGGTGAGTACCGCGTGCTCAGCGGCGGCAATATCGGCGACTTCAATGTCTACGAGCTCGACTCCTCCAGCCCGGAGTTCGCGCAACTGCGCGTCGAGGTCAGCCTGGACGGCGTGAACTTCGTCGACATCACCGCGCACACCAACGTCAAGGTCCCGCTGGGCGGCGACACCAGCCACGGCAACGCGAGTTTCGCGCAGTCGTACAGCCTGACCGGTTCCGGCTTGACGGAGGCGCGGTACATCCGCCTGACCGGCACCAGCACCAGCGCGCCCGGCGGCGCCAATGGTTTCGACCTGGATGCGATCGGCCTCGTGCACTATCGCACACCGCAAGGCCTGGTCGATCACGACGAGTACCTGCGCCTGGCATACGGCAGCGATACCTCGAACAGCAATGTCGCCGCCTTCAACAGCGTCGCGCCGGGTTATCACGATGCAGTGGACGTCAGGTTCCGGTTCCGCATCACCCCCGAAAGCGGCCGCGCCGAGGGTTTCGGCTTCGCCTGGCTGGACGCCGACACCTTCGGCAGCTCCGGCGTCGGGCCGGCATTCTCGGTC
>CAZADK010000081.1:0-2410 GCA_964483855.1 uncultured Rhodoferax sp. | reverse complement strand
CAGCGAGGTCGGCAACAACCACCTGTCGGTGCATTTCAACGGTAGCAAGCTGGCCGACTTCAACATCGCCACCACCAGCCTGGACCTGGCCAACGGGCAATTCAACGATGTCCGGGTGCTGCTGACCAAGGTCGCCGGTGGCGCCGAACTGACGGTCGAGCTGACACCATTCGGCGGCACGGCCTTCACTCCGATCGAGAATTTCTTCATCAGCGGCCTGGTGCTCAAGGAGGGCCGGGCCGCATTCGGCGCTGCCACCAGCAGCCAGCGCGCCAGCCACGATATCGACGATCTGACCGTGCAGGTGACACCGGGCCTGCCCGAGTTGCTGCCGTCGTTGCCGCTGGGCGACACGGTCGCCGGCACCTTGGGCAGCAGCACGGAGCAGGATCGTTATGCGTTCACGCTCGGCGCCAACACCCTGGTTCATTTCGACGCCCAGACCAACAATTCCAACCTGCGCTGGACTTTGACCGGGCCCCGCGGCACCGTGATCGCGGGGCGTCAGTTCACGTCGAGCGACAGCCTGGACAACATCTCGGTACTGGATCTGGTTGCGGGCGACTACGTGCTGACGGTGTACGGCGTGGCCACCAGCTACCAGTTCCGGCTGCTCGACCTGGCACAGGCCACCGAGTTGCCGTTGGGCGAACCCGTCAGCGGCCAGCTCAACCCGGCCAACGAAACCGACCTGTACCGGTTCCAGGCCAACGCCGGCGAACCGTTCTACTTCGACCGCATCAGCGAAAGCGGCGGCAACACCTACTGGCGGCTGCTGGACCCGTTCGGCCGTACCGTGTGGGGCAGCAGCGATTTCAACACCGACGCCGGCCTGTACACGCTGGCCCATACCGGGCGCTACACGCTGGTGCTCGAGGGCCGCTACAACGCCACCGGCACCGGCAACTACAGCTTCATGGTGCAGCTGATCCAGGATCAGACCCACGCCATCGTGATGGGCGAGACGGTGCAAGCCACCCAGGCGCCAAGCGCAGTGGCGCAAGTCTTCACCTTCACGCTCGACCAGGCGACGCAGGTCTATTTCGACAACCTCACCACCAACAACCAGTTCGAGACCTACTACCTGCGCTGGACGCTGAGCGGTCCGCGCGGCGTCGTCGCGTCCGACCGGCCGCTGCGCGATTCCGACTCCTACGACGGCACCAGCATCTACGATCTGGCCGCCGGCAACTACACGCTGAGTTTCGTCGGCGTCAACGACGTGAGCGGGCCTTTCAGCTTCCGGCTGCTCGACCTGTCCACCGGCACCACCATCGACGCTGGCGACGTGCAAAACGGGCCCTTGTCCCCCGCCAACCAGACCCAGGTGTTCAAGTTCGATGCCAGCGCCGGCGAGAAATACTGGTTCGACTATCTCTCGCGCAGCGGCGGCGACATCTACTGGCGGCTGCTCGATCCGAACGGGCAGACGGTGTGGGGTCCGACCTTTCTCGATTACGACTACCAGATTGGCACCCGCACACTGGCGCAGACCGGCACCTACACCCTGCTGGTGGAGGGCCGCTATTACACCAGCGGCAACATCAACTACAGCTTCAAGCTGCAGCCGGTCGTCGATGACGAACTCGACCTGCTGCTCAACGCCGTCAACAGCGGTGCGATCGACCATACCGGCCAGCGCGACATCTACAGCTTCACGCTGACCGAGACCAAACGCATCTATTTCGACAGCCAGGGCGACAACTACTACCTGCGCTGGTATCTGTCGGGTCCGCAAGGCACGCTGGTGTCGAATCAGCCGCTGCGCGAAAGCGACTCGGCCAACGGGACTTTCATCCTCGAACTGATCCCGGGCGACTACACGCTGACCATGGCCGGCGACGGCGCCACCGTGGGCAGTTATGCGTTCCGCCTGCTCGACCTGGGCAACGCGCAGTCCATCGGCACCGGCACACCGATCAGCGGCGTGCTCAACCCGGCGGTGGAAACCGATGCCTACCAGTTCAGCGCGCAGGCCGGCGACCGTTTCTTCTTCGACCGCACCGCGGTCGACAACTACTACACCTACTGGCGGCTGCTCGACCCGTGGGGACGTACCGTGTGGGGCCCGACCCACATGTATTACAACGAAAGCGGCGACGTCGATGTCACCACGCTGGCATTTGGCGGCATCTACACGCTGCTGATCGAAGGCCAGTACCCGGCCGGCTCGGGCCAGAACAACTACAGCTTCAACGTCTCGCCGTCGCCAGTGTCCGAGAAGATCATCATCTCGGGCCTGGGCACCTTGCCCGGTCCCGACCTGTTGGTCGAGAACCTGAGCGTCACGCCGATCGGCGGCACGCTGGCGGCCGGCGGCCAGGTGCAGCTCAGCTGGCAGGTCACCAACAACGGCAGCGAAGCGGCCAACGCGCCCTGGCTGGACCGGGTGCTGGTGCGCAACCTGGAC
>CAZADK010000080.1:0-11384 GCA_964483855.1 uncultured Rhodoferax sp. | reverse complement strand
CGTCCCGACGGCGCCGAATGGTCGCTGGAAACCAAGCTCGACATGATCCACGAAGCCGGCTTCGACGGCGCCGGCGTGCGATTCTTTGATCGGGAGTATGTTGCCCAGGTCACCCACAAGTTGCGTGATTGGGGTCTCACCTGGCAGGCGCAGTGTTACCCCAGAACCGTGCACGATCTGGCCCCCATCCTGGACCACGTGGCCCAGTTCGGAGCCGATCATGTCAATCTTCAGGCCGATGTACGGCCGCATACGGTGGCCGAGTGTGTGCCGCTGATCGAGGGTTGGCTTCGGCTGGCAGAGCAAGCCGCAATCCCGGTACACCTGGAGACACACCGAGATCGCATGACCACCGATCTGTTTTTCACCTTGCGCCTGCTCGATCGTTTTCCAGATCTGCGCCTGACCGGCGATCTGTCCCACTATGTGGTCGGCCGCGAGTTCGCATGGCCGATCTCCGAAGAAAACCACCGCCTGATGCACAGGATCATCGACAACTGCTGGGGCTTTCATGGCCGTGTCGCGAGCCGCGAGCAGATCCAGGTGCAGCTCGGTTTTGCGCATCAGCGTGATTGGCTCGATCTGTTCATGGGCTGGTGGGAGTATGGTTTTCGCAGCTGGCGCAGGCGCGCGCCCCAAGATGCCGTGTTCACATTTCTGTGCGAGCTCGGTCCGCGCGAGTATGCGATGACCGGGGCCGACGGATACGAACTCTCCGATCGATGGCAGGAGTCGCAGCTGTTGATGCGCATGGTGCGCGACCTGTGGCACAGGCTGGAGCAGGAAGACGCCGAGGCTGCGGCCATCGACTCCACCACAACCGCGGCACACGCATGAAACCCAACGCCATCAAGCACGATGTGCTGGCCGGCAAGACCGTCGCCGGTGCGATGGTCTTCGAGTTTTTCTCGGCCGGCATGAGCACGATTCTGGCCAATTCCGGCTGCCGATTCGTGTTGTACGACATGGAGCACACCGGGCTTGGATACGAGACCCTCAAGTGGCTCTTTTCCACCTGCCGCGGTCTTCCGATCGAGCCCATGGTCCGGGTTCCCCGGGGCGACTACACCTGGCTTGCCCGCGCGCTTGACCTGGGCGCCCGCGGTGTGATGATCCCGATGGTCGAGTCCGCGGAGCATGCACGGTCGATCGTGCAGGCCTGCCGTTATCCGCCACTGGGCCGTCGCGGCGCGGCGTTCGGTTTCGCCCAATGCGATTACATGGGCGGTGACGTCGGCGAAAAGATTCGCCAGGCCCATGCGCGCACGATGGTGATTGCTCAGATCGAGACCGAACACGGACTGGAAAACGTCGATGAAATCGCAGCCGTCGACGGAGTGGACGTGTTGTGGGTCGGCCATTTCGATCTGTCCAACTTCATGGGTATTCCCGGACAGTTTGCCGATCCGCGTTTTGACGCCGCGATGCGCAAGGTCGTCGATGCCTGCCGCCGGCACGGCAAGGCGGCCGGCTTCATGGCGACCGACAAGGCGTGGATCGAACGGGCCCGGCAGATGGGCTACACGATGATTGCCGCGGGTACCGACAGCGGCCTGCTGCAACAGGCGTTTGCCGGCTTGGTCGGGCTTATCGAGGGGCACGAAGGGCACGAAGGGCGGGGCGAATGATGTCCGCGGCTTGCCATGTTTGACCTTCATCACAAGGTGGCGTTGGTCACCGGTGCCTCGCGTGGCTTGGGCTGGGCCATGGCCTTGTCGCTGGCAGGTGCCGGCGCGCACGTCGTGCTCAATGCCCGCGATCCACGGGCACTCGAGGAGCGGGTCAAGGAGTTGCACGCGCAAGGTTTGTCCGGTGAAGCGGCGGCCTTCGACGTCACGGACACGGCGGCAGCCGAAGCCAGCATAGGCAGCATCGTCGAACACCATGGCCGCCTGGATATTCTGGTCGCCAACGCAGGCATCAACCATCGCGCGCCTATCGCCGAATTCGAGCTGGCCGATTTCCAGCGTGTCATGGGTACCAACCTGACGGCGGTCTGGGTGCTGTGCCGGGCGGCCAGCCGTGTGATGGTGCCCAAGCGACAGGGGCGCATCATCCTGACCGGTTCGATCAGCGCGATCAATGCCCGCGCCACGGTATCAGCCTATGTCGCAAGCAAGGGCGCGGTCCATTCCCTGACCAAGCAGTTGGCGGTCGAACTGGCTCCCGCGGAAATCACCGTGAACTGCATCGCGCCCGGCTTCTTTGCCACGGAGATGAATACGCCACTGCTGGAGAACCGGGAATTCAATGACTGGGTGTGCCAGCGAACCCCCGCCAGGCGGTGGGGTCGACTGCAGGAGATCGGGCCGGCCGCGGTATTCCTGGCCTCCGACGAAGCCTCCTATGTCAGTGGCTTGATCATGACCGTGGATGGTGGATTCACGGCGGCGATGTAGCGCATCGCTGGTGGCGCGTCGCCTGGAGGCCGCAGAAGGAGAAACCGATGAAAGCTTGTATGGTTCAGGGGCATGCGGTGCCGGACGCGTTGATGGGCGAACTGCCCGACAGCGCGGCCTTGCTCGACCAACCGGACGCCTTGCGCGAACGCATGGCTGCTGATGGATATCTGTACCTCAAGGGTGTTCTCGACAAGGCGCTGGTCGCAGCGGCGCGCGCCGAGGTCTTTCAGCGGCTGGTGGCGGTGGGCGAGGTGGCGGAGCCGGCGTCCGATGCGATTGCCACCGGCACCAGCCGGCGCGATGAGGTCATAGAAGACCGTGGCGTGTTCTGGAAGTCCGTCAGCGAAGGGCCGATGCTGCGGGCGTTGAGCCACGGCGCGGCAATGAACCGGATCATGCAACGGGTCGTCGGGGGCCCTGTGCGGCCGCAGGACTACATGTTCCTGCGCGCCGGCGCTCGCGGGCGCGCGACGGGCCTGCATTTCGACTATCCGTTTTTCACCCGGGCGCACGACCAGGTCTACACCGTCTGGTTGCCGATCGGCGACGTGCCGGTCACCGACGGGCCGCTGGTCGTGGTCGAGGGTTCGCACCACTTCCGCGACTTGATCGACCCGATGATCGGCTTCGACGTCGCACTCGACAACACCCGCAAGGCAACGCTGGCCCAGGACGCAGTGAGCCTGGCACGGCAACGCGGAACACGCCTGTTGACCTGCGACTTCGAGGCCGGGGACGTCGCGGTTTTCGGCATGTACACCTTGCATGGTTCACTGGAAAACCACTCTCCTGTCAACCGGGTGCGCCTTTCCTGCGACGTGCGCTGGCAACCCCTGTCGCTGCCGCTGGACGCACGTTATTTCGGTGCCAATCCGGGCGGTACGACGGGAGCCGGTTACGGAGAACTCGTTGGCGCCAAGCCGCTGACGCAGGAATGGCATGTGCGCTGAGCGCGGCAGCGGCGCGCGCGTTCGTAACTCACCCCTAGCGCATTCGCGTCACCCATGAAAATCACCCGACTTGAAACCATCCGCCTGGGCGAATTTCCCAATCTGATCTGGGTGCGTCTGCATACCGACGAAGGCCTGGTCGGGCTGGGGGAAACTTTCATGGGCGCGCAGGCCGTGGAGGCGCACTTGCATGAATGGGCTGCCCCCCATTTGCTCGGCAAAGACCCGCTGGCGATCGAGTCGCGCAACCGCGACCTGGCGGGATACCTGGGTTGGCGCGGGTCAGGGGCCGAGACCCGTGGCAACTCGGCCATCGACATTGCGTTGTGGGATTTGTTCGGCAAGGCTGCCGGCATGCCGGTGCACACCGCGCTTGGCGGCAAGAGCCGCGACAGTATCCGGGTGTACAACACCTGCGCGGGATACCAGTACATCCGTGGCAACCAGAACCAGTCCAGTTCGAACTGGGGCCTGGGCAATCCCGCGGGGCCCTATGAAGACCTGCAGGGCTTTCTGAGCCACGCCGACGAGGTCGCCGAATCCCTTCTGTCAGAAGGCATCACCGGCATGAAGATCTGGCCGTTCGACATGGCCGCCGAGCGCTCCGACGGACAGTACATCAGCACGCAGGATCTGGATCTGGCGCTGGAGCCGTTTCGCAAGATCCGCAATGCGGTGGGCGACCGCATGGACATCATGGTTGAATTCCACAGCCTGTGGCGATTGCCGATGGCACGCAAGATCGCGCGCGCCCTGCAGCAATTCGACACCTTCTGGCACGAAGACGCGATCCGCATGGACAGCCTCGATCTGCTGCGGCAATATGCCGTCGATTGCAAGACCCTCATCTGCGCCAGCGAAACGCTCAGCTACAAATGGGCGTTCAAGGACTACCTGCAAACCGGCGTCGCTGGCGTCGTCATGCTGGACCTGAGCTGGTGCGGCGGCCTGAGCGAAGCGCGCAAGATCGCCGGCATGGCCGATGCCTGGCAACTACCCGTGGCACCCCACGATTGCACCGGGCCGGTGGTGTGGGCCGCCTCGACCCATCTGTCGCTGCACGCCCCGAATGCGCTGATTCAGGAAAGCGTGCGCGCGTTCTATTCCGGCTGGTACCAGGAATTGGTGACCACGTTGCCACGGGTCCGCGATGGCATGATCTCGCTGACCGATGCGCCGGGATTGGGGCTCGAATTGCAACCGGGGCTCGACCGGCGGGCCGATGCGATCGTCAGGATCAGCCAGTAGCCGAATCTGGATTTTCTTGGGCGTGTTCGCCTGCCGCTGCCGCCCCGCTTGACACCTGTCTGGCGGTGAACTGCCTGGTTATGAACGCCCAGATCATGCGTGAAGCGTCGGGGCCCTTGGGGTCGCTGTAGGATTGGCCGGCGGCACCTCCGCTCCACGCATGGCCGAGACCGATGACCTCGCAAAGAGTTGCCACCAACCGGCCCGTGGCTCGATAGTCGGTGACCTTCATGGCATAACGCGCACCGCGTTGCACGGTTCGCGCCGTGCCCGGCTTGGCGCCTTCGTTTGCAGCCCAAGAACGCGCGGCCTCGGTGCCGTTGCCGGGCGCGACAAGGTGGTCAGCACTGCCCTGGATAACCAGGAGCGCGGGCAGGTGGGTGCCGGTCGCCAGCGGCGCGGCAGGCGCCGCCTTGACCCGGCGTCCCAACATGGCACTGAGCGCCGTCGCGGAGGAATGGGCAACTCCTGGCGCGACGCCGGAATGCATGGCGACCGCCCTGAACCGCTCTGGACAACGCATCGCCAGTAGAGCAGCCATGCTGGCGCCCGCCGAGAGTCCGGCCACCGCGATGCGGTTACGGTCCACTGGCTGCGTCCGGCAGACCTGGTTGATCGCAGCATCGATGGAGTCGGCCTGGGCGTGGGCGCGGCCGTTGCGGGTGTCATACCAGTTCCAGCAGCCCTGCGCGTTTGCCATGCGGTCCTGTTCCGGGTAGAGCACCAGAAATCGTTCACGCTCGGCGATGCGATTCATCCGGCTGCTGGCGCTCAAACCGTGAGCGTCCTGTCCACAGCCGTGCAACATCACAACCAGAGGCAGCTGCTCATCGCGGTGAACTCCAGGCGGCTTGAAAAGCCGGTATCGGCGTGCGCCTGAAGTACCGAGGGCGAAACCGGCACGCCCATGTGCGGCTTTTGCGCTGACGCGCCTGGTTGCGGCGGACGGGCTTGCGGAGGGCGCCGACACCCGCTTGGCGGGTTTGGCGCGCAGCACCTCGGCCATTGCCTTGGTCCCGCTTCGCATCGCCGACCGGGTCATGGCAGTGAGCGTGCGCTGGAGGGTCCGATTCAAAAAGGGGTAACTTGCGCGTCTGGCCATGTATTAAAAAGCAAAAAAAATGGCCGCAGATCGCGGCCGCTGTATTGCTGGCGTGAAATCGCCAGCAGCTGACCCTTCTTGGGTCCTTGGCTCGTCAGATCTGTGCGCTTCCCAACATGAGGGTGACCTGCCCGGCTTTTTCGAGCGGCGTGGCGAACCGCTTTTCGACAGGTGATGCCACGGTGTTCGTTTCCGCCCGGGCCCTGCCCGAGGATACTGCCAGAAAACCCGTTGACCGGTTCGCAGGCACGTGCCGGATCAGTTCGGACCTGCCTCGCCATCGGCTGAATGGCGACGGTGCTCGTCAAGCCGCCCGAACAGGGTTGCGAGCGATGCCCTGAGCTTTCGGGCCGCGCCATCGACGGCCTGATGGATGCTGCCGGCGTGGTGACTGACCGCCACAGGCTGGTGGCTTCTCAGCCGGGCCTCCATCAGGCAGCGCTTGTCCTCGATGCCGGTCTTGCCGCCATTCTCGTCTTCGAGATGAACCTCCACCCGCGTGAGGTGGTCCTTCATGTGGCGCACGGCGTTTTCGACCACGGCTTCGACGTGCGCGGACATGGCCTCGTTACCTTCAATGTGGTTGTCGGTGTTGATCTGTATCTGCATCTCGGGATTCCTTGCTTTGATTTGAACGTTTAACTCACCCGGCTTCGCCGCCGCCGCACGCCGCACAGACGGGTAAACAGCCCGAGGATTCCGGGCGCGCGGGTGCAGCCAGCCCATTCTCGTCCGTTGATGGCTGCCCAGTCTGTTGGACGGCGCACTGACTGCGCACAGGATCTCGCCCAGCAACTGCCATTGGAGACAGGCAGCTTCGGGGCCACTCACCCACTGTGGCGGACGGCCTGCAACCCAGCGGCCCGGCGTCTGGATGGAACAACGCCTTCAGGCCTGACCCGAAATGCCAAGTACATCGCTCTCGTCACGACGCAGCAACTCCTTTAGCAGCGGCGGCTCGAAGTGGCGCTTGACGGTGATGGCGTAGAAGTTCTCGATCAGGTCGGGCACGACGCAATATTCGACGAGTTGGCCACTCGACAGCTCGTCACGGACCACCACTGACGGCAGCAGGGCAACGGCGCCCGAGTCGCGCGCGAGCAGGCGCAGCAAGGCCATGTCGTCGACCTCGGCCAGCACCTGGCAGCGCAGGCCGTGTTGCTCGCACAACAGGTCGAAGCCGGCGCGGATGTCGCTGTCACGGCTGGGCAGCAATAAAGGCACTTCGGCCAAGTCTTGCGGAAAGCGGAATGCCGCTCGCCCCGGCCTTGGTCGGCCCACGAGGCTGACAGGCTGGCGCGCGATGCCGCGGCAGCGCCATGGATGGCCGGCGTCGGCATGCACGCGCCGGTTCGACAGCACGACGTCGAGCGTGTGCACACGAAGCCGTTGCAACAGTTCCTCCAGGCTGCCGGATTGCAGCACCAGTTCGATGTCGCTGCGTGTCAACAGCGGTTTGACGAAATTCTGCTGGAAGTTGCGTGACAGCGTGGCCACCGAGCCGATGCGCAGCACCTGTCGCGTTTGCAGGCCGCCATCGCGCAACATCGCCAGCAGTTCGTTGCCTGACGTGAAGATGGACTCGGCGTAGGTCAATGTCATGCGGCCGGCCTCAGTGAGCTGCAGCGTTCGACCCACCCGGTTGAACAGTGCGTGCCCCAGCTGCTCTTCGAGCCGCTTGATCTGCGTGGACAGCACCGACTGCGAGACATGCAGCCGGGTGGCTGCTCGCGTCAAGTTCCCTTCCTTGGCCACCGCCCAAAAGTAGTGGAGATGATGGAAATTGAGTCGCGACATGTCTTGATATATCTGTTTTATGAAACGATTCGTCCGTAACAATGAATTTTACGGAATTAATCCGAAGCGGCATAGTCGCGTCAACCCTAGCCCGCGAGATCAACGACATGGAACCAACCCTCTTGGAACTTTCACCCTGGCGTGCCGCGTTGCTGGCGGGATTGCCGCTGCTCTACGCAGGCGCTGCGGCGGCTGCCGCGGCAAGCAGTGCGCGGCCCGAAATTGGCTGGCGCGTAGCCCGCTGGAGCGCAACATGGGCGCTGGTTGTGGCGCTGCTGTCCCTCGCCGGGTTGCTCGCCAGTGGGGCGGCTTTGATGCGTGGGCCTGCGTTGGCGACGCTGGGCGACGCGGGGGCGCTGCACATCAGCCTGCGCAGCGACGCGCTGGGCGGCCTGATGCTGCTGCTGGTCAGCTTCATCGGCTGGGTGATCGTCGGCTACTCGCAGAACTACCTGGGCGGCGCACGGGGCCAGCCTCGCTACATCCGTGGCCTGATGCTGACCCTTGCCGCTGTATCGCTGCTGGTGGTCACGAACAATCTGGGGATGCTGGCGCTGGCGTGGGTCGCCACCAGCCTGGCGTTGCACGGACTGCTGACGTTCTTCGATCAAAGGCCGCAGGCACTGATCGCCGCGCACAAAAAGTTCCTGGCCAGCCGCGTTGCCGATCTGTGCTTGCTGGGTGGCGTGGCGATCATCGGCCATCAGTTCGGTACGCTGGAGATCGACCGCGTGATCGCCGCCGCGCATGCCTTGCCCGAGATCTCCGGCCCGATGCAGGCCGCCGCGCTGCTTCTGGCGGTCAGCGCGTTGCTCAAGTGCGCGCAGCTGCCGTTGCATGGCTGGTTGATCCAGGTGATGGAGGCGCCGACGCCGGTGTCGGCGCTGCTGCACGCGGGGGTGGTCAACCTGGGCGGCTTCCTGCTCATCCGAGTCGGGCTGCTCGTCGCTGATGTGCCTGCGGCGCAGTCTCTGCTGGTGGTCGTGGGCAGCGTGACGGCCGTGGTTGCCGCCCTGGTGATGATAACGCGTATCAGCATCAAGGTCTCGCTGGCCTGGTCCACCTGCGCCCAGATGGGCTTCATGCTGATGCAGTGCGGCCTGGGCCTGCACGCGCTGGCGCTGTTGCACCTGGTGGCGCACTCGCTTTACAAGGCCCATGCCTTTCTCGCCGCCGGTGGCGCGGTGGAACAGAACCGACTCAAGCAGATGACGCCGCCCGCCCCGCCGGCGGGCGCGCTTACCTGGGTTCTGGGTGCGCTGATCGGCATGGCTGTGGTGGCTGCCGCGGCGCTGGCCTGGGGCTTCGTGCCGGCCACCGACCCGGCACTGTGGGCGGTCGGCGCCATCCTGGCGCTGGCGCTGGTGCCGCTGCTCACCGGGCCGATGCTGCAGGCCGGCTTGGTAGGGGCGCTGGCCGGGCTGGGCGCCGCGTTCATGGTCGCGCTGGCCTACTTCGGTCTGCACGCCGGGTTCAGCGGCTGGCTCGCTGCCTCCGGCGCTGATGCGCTGCCGGGTCCGGGCCCGGGCCTGGTGGGCTGGGTGCTGGGCTGCTTCGGTTTGCTGTTCGCGGTGCAGGGTGCCGTGCGGGCGCGGCCACAGGGGGCTGTGGCGCGCTGGCTGTACCCCAGGCTCTTCGCCGGCCTGTACCTGGACGAACTGTTCACCCGGCTGACCTTCCGCCTGTGGCCGGCTCGCGTGCCGGCGATGCCGGGCACGCTGGCCCGGACTGCCGCAGCGCTGCCCGACCAGCAGACCCAGCCCTGAGCACGCGCCATCGTCCAACCAGAGATCCACCATGCAAACCGCCATCGACACCACCCAACCAGCGCCGTCTTCGTCGGCTGCACTGCAGCCGGCAATCGATGGCGCCTGCGCGCGCATCGCACCGACATGGCCGCTGGACCGATTCATCGCGGTCAACCCCTACTGGGGCCAGGTCGAGCGGCCAATCGCCACAGCGGCGGCGCAACTGGCCGGTCTGTCGGGCAGCCCCATGCTGATGTCGCGTGCCTGGTTTCGCCAGCAGTGGCAGGCCGGCCGCGTGGGCTGCGAGCACCTGCAGATGGCCATTGCCGCAGCCGGTTCCGCCGAAACCGTGGAGACACTGCTGGCCAGCCTGGACTTTGAGCCCGCGTTGCCCGGGCGCCTGCCGCTGGCCACCGACCTCGTGGACGCGTATCGTGACCTGGGGCATGCCATGGCCTGGCGCGATTACATCACGCACCACATCAGCCAGTGCTGCGCCGCCTACTTCGACCAGGGCCAGGCGGCCTGGGGCCCGGACCGTAGCGGCGGGCTGTACCCGAGCTGGCTGCGGCAATCCGCACACGACCTGGGGCCGGGCATGCTGATGGGCTACCCCGGCTTCAGCGCGCGCATAGCCGGCTTGCCCGGTGAACCGCGGGCTCTTATCGCCGCCGCCATGCGTGTGCTGCAAGTGCCCGTTGCGGCGCACGAATCCTACTTTACCGCGCTGTTGATGAGCATCAATGGCTGGGCCTCATGGTGCGCCTACCAGCGCTGGCAGGCGAGGTTGGTGCAGTGCGACGATGAGCAGATCGTGCACCTGTTGGCGGTGCGACTGGCGTGGGAGTGGTTGCTGCATGAAGGCCATGGCGAGCCGGGTGTGGCAGGCATCCTCGCCAGCGCCTGGCGCGGCAGTGATGACAGCATTGCGCGGGCCGAGCGTGCACAACAGACCGATTGGTTGTGGCAGAACGCGCTGGAACGCAGCTTTCAGGCCCCGCTGTGCCAAGGTCTGGCCAGCACCTCGGCAACGACGGACGGCACCGCCGCTGCGCCCGCGGTGCAGGCAGTTTTCTGCATTGACGTGCGCTCCGAGGTCTTCCGCCGTGCGCTGGCAGCCAGTAACCCGGACGTGCAGACGCTGGGCTTTGCCGGCTTCTTCGCGATGTTCGTTTCCTACCGGCCGCTGGGCAGCGAGATGACGCGCCCTCAACTGCCCGGCTTGTTCGCGCCTGGCTATTGCATCACCGACGAGTGCGACGCTACAAACCTGGGCGAGGTGCTGGCCCGGCAGCGGCGCCGCAAGCTGCAATGGCGTCAGCATTGGCAGGCCTTTCGCAGTGGCGCCGGATCGAGCTTCGCCTTCGTCGAGTCCTGCGGTCTGCTGTTCGCCGGCAAACTGCTCGGGAGCAGCTTCGCTGGCGAGGCCGCCCCGACCCCGGTTGAGCAGATTGGCCTGCCTGCCGCGCAGCGTGGTCGGCTGCGGCCACGCTTTGCGACCTCGGGCGGCCCCGACCTCGTGGCCCGCGTGGACATGGCCGCGACCGCGCTCGGCGCGATGGGCCTGAACGATCCTGCGCGGCTAGTGCTGCTGGCCGGCCATGGCAGCACCAGCGCCAACAACCCCCATGCCGCGGGGCTGGACTGCGGCGCTTGTGGTGGCCAGACTGGCGAGGTGAATGCGCGCGCGCTCGCCTTCCTGCTCAACGAGCCGCAGGTGCGCCAGCGACTGCTGACCCGCGGCGTGATCGTGCCCGAGAGCACATGGTTCCTGGGCGGCCTGCACAACACCACCACCGACGACGTGCAGCTGTTCGACACCGACCTGCTGCCCGCCAGCCACGCCCAGGACCTGGCCCGGCTGCAAGCTTGGCTGGCCGAGGCCGGCCGACGGGCACGGAGCGAGCGCGCCGCGTCACTCGGCCTCGCCGCCTGCGCAACCGATACCCGCGCGCTGCACAAGGCGATGGTCACGCGGACCACCGACTGGGCGCAGGTCCGGCCGGAGTGGGGCCTGGCAGACTGCGCCGCCTTCATCGTGGCACCGCGCAGCCGCAGCCGGCACCTGAACCTGGCCGGACGCAGCTTCCTGCACGACTACGACTGGCGGCGCGACCCCGGCTTCAAGGTGCTCGAG
>CAZADK010000079.1:0-11480 GCA_964483855.1 uncultured Rhodoferax sp. | reverse complement strand
GGCCATAGATCAGGAACAGGATCGAGGGCGGAATCATCACGCCCAGCGTGCCGCCCGCGGCCACCGAGGCCGACGCCAGCGAATCCGAATAACCCAGCCGCTTCATCTCCGGCAAGGCCACCCGGCCCATGGTCGCCGCCGTGGCAATACCCGAGCCGCAGATCGCACCGAAGATGGTGCAGGCGCCAATCGTCGCCATGGCCATGCCGCCGCGCACCTGGCCGATCAGCGACGCGACGAAGCTGTACAACGAACGCGACAGGCCGGCATGGGCGGCGAACACACCCATGGCCACGAACAGCGGCACGATGGACAGGGAATACGGAAACGCGGCCTCGAAGGCGGAGCGGCCGAGCATGAAACCCGCAGCGTTCCACCCGGTGGTGTAGGTCACACCGAGCACGCCGACCGTGCCCATGGCGATCGCCACCGGCATGCGCAGCATGATCAGCGCAATGACCGCGCCAAAGCCGGCCAACCCGAGCAAGGCGCCGGTCATCGATCACCCTGTCCGACGGACACAGCGGCAACGAAGCTGCAACAGACCCCCGTGGATTGGCCGCGCTGCCGATGCGTCACAGGCTGCAATCCGGGTTGAAGTCCGGCTTGCGGCGTTCGCGGTGGCTGGCCAGACCTTCGTGCACGTCAGGCCCGGCAAATCCCATGAACTCCAGCGCCAATGAGCTGTCGAAAGTCGGACCCATCATGCGCAGCCAGTTGTTGAGCGCATATTTCGTCCAGCGGATCGCGGTCTGCGAACCCATGGTCAGTCGCGTGGCGATCTCGAACGCCTTGTCGCGCAACTCGGCCTCGTCAACCGCCAGCGCAACCAGTCCCAGGCGCTCGGCCTCCTCGCCGCTCATGGGTTCACACAGCAACAGGTGATACTTGGACTTGGCCATGCCGCACAACAGCGGCCAGATGACGGCGGCATGGTCGCCGGCCGCAACACCGAGCCGGGTGTGGCCATCGACGATCTTGGCATTGCGCGCGGCGATCGGAATGTCGGCCAGCAGCCCCGCCACCAGGCCCGCACCCACCGCCGGCCCGTGCATCGCCGAGACAATGGGCTTGTCGCAATTGATGACGTTGTAGACCAGATCGCGCGCTTCCTTCCAGACCCGGGTGCGGACCGCGAAATCGTTTGCCATGTCTTCCACCAGGCCGAAATCGCCGCCGGCGGAAAAACCCTTTCCCTCCCCGCGCAGCACCACCGCATGGATATCGGGGTCGTCGCCGATGTCGCGCCAGATGGTCGACAGTTCCTTGTGGCCCGAGTGGTCGGCGGTGGCCAGCTTGCCGGCCCCACCCATCACCACCTCCAGGATGCCGCGTTTGTTGTCGACCGCGTGGCGGGTGATGGTCAGGGTGCGGTAGTGGTCGTAGCGGCTCATAACTTTCTTTCATGCCCTTGCCAGAAGGGCTCCTTCAGCAGGTTTTTCTGGATCTTGCCGATCGGCGTCTTGGGAAACTCGGTGACGAAGCGGATCAGCCGCGGGCGCTTCAGGCGCGCCAGGCGCGATTCGACATGCGCCAGCACCCGCGCCTCGTCCAGGCTCGCGCCGGGCTTGAGCAGCAGATAAGCCGCCGGCAACTCGCCGAACTTCGCGTCGGGCACGCCGAATACCGCGCACTCCGCGACCTCCGGCAACTGGTACAACACGTCCTCGATCTCCTTGGGGTAGACATTCTCGCCACCGGAGATCAGCATGTCCTTGGCCCGGTCGACCAATGTCACGAACCCGTCGGCGTCGATGGTGCCGACATCGCCAGTGAAGCCCCAGCCCGGCAGCTGGCCGGGGAACTTGTAGAAGGCGGCGGTCTGCTCAGGTTCGTTGTAATACTCCAGCATCAGGTTGTCGCCACGGGAAGCAATCTCGCCGAGTTCACCTGGCGCCACCGGGCGGCCCAGCTGGTCGAACAGGCCGATATCGACATTGAACGCCTGGCGCCCGATGCTGCCCAGGTGCCGCGGCAGATACCAATGGCGCAACGCAGTCAGCACGCCCATCTCGCTTTGCCCGTAAATCTGCGTCAGCCGCAGGCCGGGCAGCTGCTTTTGCAACTCCACCTGCACCCAGTCGGGCATGGGCGCGCCAGCGAACGACAACTTGCGCCAGCTCGCCAGCGCTGCAGCGTCGAATGCGCCATGGCTGACCAGCGTGTTGGCCTGTGTCGGAACCATGAAAGCGGCCGTCACCGCATCGCGCGCGCAGGTGACCATGAATTTCTCTGGCGACCAGGGCGTGACGAAGGTCACGGTGGCCCCGACCAGCATCGCCGGCTGGAACATGATGTTGAGCGCCGCCACATGGAACATCGGTGTGACGATGGCCACGACGTCGCGCTCATCCAGCGCCTCCTCCACGACGACGGTATGGGCCGTCACGGCCCGAGCTCGGTGCGAACACAACACGCCTTTGGGCCGTCCGGTGGTACCGCCGGTGTAGGTCATGCAGAACGGATCGTTCTCGTCCAGCGGCACGCCGGGATCGTGCGCCGGCTGGCCGTCGAAGAAGGCATCGAAGCCGATTGGCGCCGCAATGCCGTCCGGCCAGGCAGCGCTGGCCGCCTCCGGGCTATCGATACGTACCACCTGGTGGATCGCCGGGCACAGGGGCAGAACCTCGCCCACCCTTGCCGAAAACAAGGCGTCGAACAACAACACCCGGACATCGGCCTTCTGCAATACCCAGGCCAGCTCATCGAGCGCGTACAGCACCGACACGTTGACCAGAATCAGGCCGCTGCGCGCAGTGCCAAAAAATACGATCGCATATTCCGGCAGGTTGCGCGACACGATCGCCACCTTCGATCCCTTGGGCAGCCCGAGCTGCAACAGGGCCCGGGCGAACCGGTTGGCCGAGGCGTCGAGTTCGGCATAACTGATGCGGGTCGCATCCCGGATCAAGGCCACCTTGTGCGGGAAACGCTCGCTCGAGCGGCGCAATATGTCACCGGTCAGCATGGCTCAGCTGGCAGGCTTGAAGACACGCACCAGGTACGACGCGCACAACATTGCACAGACCACGACCGACAACGCGCAGCCGAACAGCAGCGGCAACCAATACCAGGTCATGGGAATGGCAATGGTGTTGGAGGTGTCGCCGTTGGCCTGTGCCTGCAACGCGGCAGCCCCCGCATACCAGGTCACGGTGCCCATCAAGAAAACCGCGCACAGGTTCCAGGTAGCCATCAAGGCCGATCGAAGCCGCGCGTGCAAGTGGTTGACGATGAAGTCGACGTCGACATGGGCCTCGCGCGCGAAGGTGTAGGGAATACACAGGAACGCGCAGGCCATGACCAGCAGCTGGGTGACGTCGACCATACCCACGACATTGAGGCTGACGACGGGCCGGCTCGCAATGTCGCCGACGTTGAGCGTCGCGCACAGGATCAGCAGGCACACGCCGAGCCAGGCGCACCATCGGGTGAAAGTGCGTACCGGATCAGCCATCGGGCGCGGGTGCTGGGGCTCAGGCCTTCTGGTATTTTCCGACCTGGCGCTGCATTTCGATGTAGATCTCGCGCGCGTTCGATACGCCCTGGCCCTCGAATTCGACCATCGCCTTGTTGAACATCGGCACCAGCGTGCGCTCCCACTGTTCGCGCGCTGCCTTGTCCAGCGTGACGATGGTGCTGCTACGCGCCTGCGCCGCCGCCTTGCCGGCAGCGTCCCAGGTGTCCCACCAGCCCTGAACCTTCTTCAGCAGCGCCTCGCCGGACGCGTCGTCGATGACCTTCTGCAGGTCCTTGGGCAGCGAGTCGAACTTGCGTTGGTTCATGCCGAACCAGAAAGACGCCGTATACAGTTTTGCGTCGAGGTGGAACTTGGTCACCTCGTCGATCTTGAAAGCGCGCACCGGGTCCCAGGGGAAGGCGGCGCCGTCGATGACGCCCTTTTGCAGGTTCTCGTAGGCCTGTCCGGGCGGCATGCCCACCGGTGTCGCGCCCAGGAATTCCAGCATCATCGAGACCGTCGGCGACGGCGTGCGCAGCCGCAGGCCGCGCAGGTCCTCGGGTTTCTCGATGCGTTTGTCCTTGGTGTGGATCAGGCCGCCGTTGTGGGTCATCAGCAGCAGCGGCTTGATACCCTTGTAGTCGTCCTTCAGGTATTTCGGATACAGGTTCCACAATGCACGTGAGCCCGCCTCGGCCGTCCTGACCAGGAACGGCATCTCGATGATCAGGCTGCGCGTCATGCGCCCGCGCGGATTGCCGCACAGGCCGAACGCGATGTCAGTGATGCCGTTGAGCACCTGGTCGAGCTGGTTCTGGGCCTGGCCCAGAGCCGAATTGGCCGCCGATATCTGGAACGTCACCGCGCCATTGGTCTTGGTTTCGATCTCCCTGGCCCAGGGGGCGATGAAATCGGTCTGCAGACCATGCACCGCGGGCACGTAGTGCGCAATCTTCAGGTTGATCTTGCCCTGGGCACCGACCAGGGCGGGAAACCCGGCCACTGCGCTGGCGGCGCCAGCGAGCGTGAGAAAACGGCGACGAATCAGGCTCATGCGTGTATCCCTTCTTTGGTTCCCGATGATTATGCATCGGGTTTCACGGCATCGGCGACTGGCGATCCTGCGCCCGCAAGGCAGCTCAGACGGCAATCCATGCAGCAAGTCTCAAGCCACGCCAATGCATCCCTGTCCGCGTAAGGGCACGGGCACGGGCACGCAGCGAAATGATGCCGGTCTGGTCGCTTGTTACCATCACCTTCCATGCGCTGGTGCCGACGATACGACTTGTCTGCATCGGCGTTTTCGCAACTTCAGCGCCTCGCCGCGCGCCATGCCATGACCTACTGCGTCGCCATCAAACTCCATGCCGGACTGGTGTTCCTGTCCGACTCCCGCACCAATGCCGGGCTGGACCAGATCAGCACGTTTCGCAAACTGATCGTCTACGAAAGGCCGGATGACCGCTTCATGGTGTTGCTCACTGCCGGCAACCTGAGCATTTCGCAATCGGTGCGCGAGATCCTGCAGGTCGAGCGGCTCAAGGAGGATGGCGATGCCGAGCCGCTGACGATCTGGAACGCGACCAGCATGTTCGACGTGGCGCGGGTACTGGGCGCGACGATCCGGCATGTGCACCAGCGCGACGGCGAATCGCTCAGGCTGTCGGGCGTGGACTTCAATGCTTCGATGCTGCTCGGCGGCCAGATCCGGGGCGAGGCGATGCGGCTGTTCCAGGTCTATTCCGCCGGCAACTTCATCGAGGCCACGCCGGAGACGCCCTATTCCCAGATCGGCAAATCCAAATACGGCAAGCCGGTGCTGGACCGCGTCATCACCCCCGAGCCACCGCTCAACGAAGCGGCCAAGTGCGCGCTGGTGTCAATGGACTCCACGATCAAGTCCAACCTGTCGGTCGGGCTGCCGCTGGACATGGTGGTTTACGAGACCGACCGGTTCCAGACCGACAAGATCGTGTGTATCGACGAGCACAATCCCTACTACCAGATGATGCACAACAACTGGGGCAAGAAGCTGCGCGAGGTGTTCGACAGCATCGAGGACCCGATGTGGCGCGGCGAGCAGACCGATGTTCCGCTGATGGTGGACGCACAGCGTAATCGCCCGCTCAAGAAAATCAGCACTCCGCACGAAAAACTGATCTGATGGCGCGGGTCGTGTTCTCGAACGCCGACGGTCACCCGGCCGGTACCTGCTGCTTACGGTCCAAACACCTGAAACGCGCGACTTTGATCGAGGCGTCGATGCGGAGCCTGCGCCAGCTGGCGCAGGCTCCGCATCGACGCCTCGATCAAAGTCGCGCGTTTCAGGTGTTTGGACCGTAAGCAGCAGGTACCGGCCGGGTGACCGTCGGCGTTCGAGAACACGACCCGCGCCATCAGATCAGTTTTTCGTGCGGAGTGCTGATTTTCTTGAGCGGGCGATTACGCTGTGCGTCCACCATCAGCGGAACATCGGTCTGCTCGCCGCGCCACATCGGGTCCTCGATGCTGTCGAACACCTCGCGCAGCTTCTTGCCCCAGTTGTTGTGCATCATCTGGTAGTAGGGATTGTGCTCGTCGATACACACGATCTTGTCGGTCTGGAACCGGTCGGTCTCGTAAACCACCATGTCCAGCGGCAGCCCGACCGACAGGTTGGACTTGATCGTGGAGTCCATTGACACCAGCGCGCACTTGGCCGCTTCGTTGAGCGGTGGCTCGGGGGTGATGACGCGGTCCAGCACCGGCTTGCCGTATTTGGATTTGCCGATCTGGGAATAGGGCGTCTCCGGCGTGGCCTCGATGAAGTTGCCGGCGGAATAGACCTGGAACAGCCGCATCGCCTCGCCCCGGATCTGGCCGCCGAGCAGCATCGAAGCATTGAAGTCCACGCCCGACAGCCTGAGCGATTCGCCGTCGCGCTGGTGCACATGCCGGATCGTCGCGCCCAGTACCCGCGCCACGTCGAACATGCTGGTCGCGTTCCAGATCGTCAGCGGCTCGGCATCGCCATCCTCCTTGAGCCGCTCGACCTGCAGGATCTCGCGCACCGATTGCGAAATGCTCAGGTTGCCGGCAGTGAGCAACACCATGAAGCGGTCATCCGGCCTTTCGTAGACGATCAGTTTGCGAAACGTGCTGATCTGGTCCAGCCCGGCATTGGTGCGGGAGTCGGACAGGAACACCAGTCCGGCATGGAGTTTGATGGCGACGCAGTAGGTCATGGCATGGCGCGCGGCGAGGCGCTGAAGTTGCGAAAACGCCGATGCAGACAAGTCGTATCGTCGGCACCAGCGCATGGAAGGTGATGGTAACAAGCGACCAGACCGGCATCATTTCGCTGCGTGCCCGTGCCCGTGCCCTTACGCGGACAGGGATGCATTGGCGTGGCTTGAGACTTGCTGCATGGATTGCCGTCTGAGCTGCCTTGCGGGCGCAGGATCGCCAGTCGCCGATGCCGTGAAACCCGATGCATAATCATCGGGAACCAAAGAAGGGATACACGCATGAGCCTGATTCGTCGCCGTTTTCTCACGCTCGCTGGCGCCGCCAGCGCAGTGGCCGGGTTTCCCGCCCTGGTCGGTGCCCAGGGCAAGATCAACCTGAAGATTGCGCACTACGTGCCCGCGGTGCATGGTCTGCAGACCGATTTCATCGCCCCCTGGGCCAGGGAGATCGAAACCAAGACCAATGGCGCGGTGACGTTCCAGATATCGGCGGCCAATTCGGCTCTGGGCCAGGCCCAGAACCAGCTCGACCAGGTGCTCAACGGCATCACTGACATCGCGTTCGGCCTGTGCGGCAATCCGCGCGGGCGCATGACGCGCAGCCTGATCATCGAGATGCCGTTCCTGGTCAGGACGGCCGAGGCGGGCTCACGTGCATTGTGGAACCTGTATCCGAAATACCTGAAGGACGACTACAAGGGTATCAAGCCGCTGCTGCTGATGACCCACAACGGCGGCCTGATCCACACCAAGGACAAACGCATCGAGAAACCCGAGGACCTGCGCGGCCTGCGGCTGCGCACGCCGTCGCCGACGGTCTCGATGATGCTGGAATTCCTGGGCGCGACACCGGTGGGCATGCCGCCCGGACAGGCCTACGAGAACCTGCAAAAGGGCGTCATCGACGGCGCCGCCTTCCCCTGGGACCCGGTGCGCGCTTTCAAGATCGACGAGGTGACCAAGTTCCACCTCGACGCAAAACTGTATACGGCGTCTTTCTGGTTCGGCATGAACCAACGCAAGTTCGACTCGCTGCCCAAGGACCTGCAGAAGGTCATCGACGACGCGTCCGGCGAGGCGCTGCTGAAGAAGGTTCAGGGCTGGTGGGACACCTGGGACGCTGCCGGCAAGGCGGCGGCGCAGGCGCGTAGCAGCACCATCGTCACGCTGGACAAGGCAGCGCGCGAACAGTGGGAGCGCACGCTGGTGCCGATGTTCAACAAGGCGATGGTCGAATTCGAGGGCCAGGGCGTATCGAACGCGCGCGAGATCTACATCGAAATGCAGCGCCAGGTCGGAAAATACCAGAAGGCCTGAGCCCCAGCACCCGCGCCCGATGGCTGATCCGGTACGCACTTTCACCCGATGGTGCGCCTGGCTCGGCGTGTGCCTGCTGATCCTGTGCGCGACGCTCAACGTCGGCGACATTGCGAGCCGGCCCGTCGTCAGCCTCAATGTCGTGGGTATGGTCGACGTCACCCAGCTGCTGGTCATGGCCTGCGCGTTCCTGTGTATTCCCTACACCTTCGCGCGCGAGGCCCATGTCGACGTCGACTTCATCGTCAACCACTTGCACGCGCGGCTTCGATCGGCCTTGATGGCTACCTGGAACCTGTGCGCGGTTTTCTTGATGGGCACCGTGACCTGGTATGCGGGGGCTGCCGCGTTGCAGGCACAGGCCAACGGCGACACCTCCAACACCATTGCCATTCCCATGACCTGGTATTGGTTGCCGCTGCTGTTCGGCTGCGCGTTGTCGGTCGTGGTCTGTGCAATGTTGTGCGCGTCGTACCTGGTGCGTGTCTTCAAGCCTGCCAGCTGAGCCATGCTGACCGGTGACATATTGCGCCGCTCGAGCGAGCGTTTCCCGCACAAGGTGGCCTTGATCCGGGATGCGACCCGCATCAGTTATGCCGAACTCGACGCCTCGGCCAACCGGTTCGCCCGGGCCCTGTTGCAGCTCGGGCTGCCCAAGGGATCGAAGGTGGCGATCGTGTCGCGCAACCTGCCGGAATATGCGATCGTATTTTTTGGCACTGCGCGCAGCGGCCTGATTCTGGTCAACGTGTCGGTGCTGTACGCGCTCGATGAGCTGGCCTGGGTATTGCAGAAGGCCGATGTCCGGGTGTTGTTGTTCGACGCCTTGTTTTCGGCAAGGGTGGGCGAGGTTCTGCCCCTGTGCCCGGCGATCCACCAGGTGGTACGTATCGATAGCCCGGAGGCGGCCAGCGCTGCCTGGCCGGACGGCATTGCGGCGCCAATCGGCTTCGATGCCTTCTTCGACGGCCAGCCGGCGCACGATCCCGGCGTGCCGCTGGACGAGAACGATCCGTTCTGCATGACCTACACCGGCGGTACCACCGGACGGCCCAAAGGCGTGTTGTGTTCGCACCGAGCTCGGGCCGTGACGGCCCATACCGTCGTCGTGGAGGAGGCGCTGGATGAGCGCGACGTCGTGGCCATCGTCACACCGATGTTCCATGTGGCGGCGCTCAACATCATGTTCCAGCCGGCGATGCTGGTCGGGGCCACCGTGACCTTCGTCACGCCCTGGTCGCCAGAGAAATTCATGGTCACCTGCGCGCGCGATGCGGTGACGGCCGCTTTCATGGTTCCGACACAGGCCAACACGCTGGTCAGCCATGGCGCATTCGACGCTGCAGCGCTGGCGAGCTGGCGCAAGTTGTCGTTCGCTGGCGCGCCCATGCCCGACTGGGTGCAGGTGGAGTTGCAAAAGCAGCTGCCCGGCCTGCGGCTGACGCAGATTTACGGGCAAAGCGAGATGGGCGTGCTGACTGCGTTGCGCCATTGGTATCTGCCGCGGCACCTGGGCAGCATCGGGCGCCAGGCGTTCAATGTCGATATCGGCCTGTTCGACCAGCTGGGCCGCCCGGTGGCGCCAGGTGAACTCGGCGAGATTGCTTCCCGTGGCGACAACCTGATGCTGGAGTATTACAACGAACCTGAGCAGACCGCCGCCTTCTACAAGTTCCCCGGCCAGCTGCCGGGCTGGGGCTTCACTGGCGATGTCGGCACCATCGACGCCGACGGGTTCGTGACATTGGTCGACCGGGCCAAGGACATGCTGATCTCCGGTGGCGAGAATGTCTACCCCAAGGAGATCGAGGACGTGTTGTACCAGTTGCCGGAGGTCGCGGAGTGCGCGGTATTCGGCGTGCCCGACGCGAAGTTCGGCGAGTTGCCGGCGGCTTATCTGCTGCTCAAGCCCGGCGCGAGCCTGGACGAGGCGCGGGTGCTGGCGCATGTCGAATCGCGCCTGGCGCGCCTGAAGCGCCCGCGGCTGATCCGCTTCGTCACCGAGTTTCCCAAGACGCCGATCGGCAAGATCCAGAAAAACCTGCTGAAGGAGCCCTTCTGGCAAGGGCATGAAAGAAAGTTATGAGCCGCTACGACCACTACCGCACCCTGACCATCACCCGCCACGCGGTCGACAACAAACGCGGCATCCTGGAGGTGGTGATGGGTGGGGCCGGCAAGCTGGCCACCGCCGACCACTCGGGCCACAAGGAACTGTCGACCATCTGGCGCGACATCGGCGACGACCCCGATATCCATGCGGTGGTGCTGCGCGGGGAGGGAAAGGGTTTTTCCGCCGGCGGCGATTTCGGCCTGGTGGAAGACATGGCAAACGATTTCGCGGTCCGCACCCGGGTCTGGAAGGAAGCGCGCGATCTGGTCTACAACGTCATCAATTGCGACAAGCCCATTGTCTCGGCGATGCACGGGCCGGCGGTGGGTGCGGGCCTGGTGGCGGGGCTGCTGGCCGACATTCCGATCGCCGCGCGCAATGCCAAGATCGTCGATGGCCACACCCGGCTCGGTGTTGCGGCCGGCGACCATGCCGCCGTCATCTGGCCGCTGTTGTGCGGCATGGCCAAGTCCAAGTATCACCTGTTGCTGTGTGAACCCATGAGCGGCGAGGAGGCCGAGCGCCTGGGACTGGTTGCGCTGGCGGTTGACGAGGCCGAGTTGCGCGACAAGGCGTTCGAGATCGCCACGCGACTGACCATGGGTTCGCAGACCGCGATCCGCTGGACGAAATATGCGCTCAACAACTGGCTGCGCATGATGGGTCCGACTTTCGACAGCTCATTGGCGCTGGAGTTCATGGGATTTGCCGGGCCTGACGTGCACGAAGGTCTGGCCAGCCACCGCGAACGCCGCAAGCCGGACTTCAACCCGGATTGCAGCCTGTGACGCATCGGCAGCGCGGCCAATCCACGGGGGTCTGTTGCAGCTTCGTTGCCGCTGTGTCCGTCGGACAGGGTGATCGATGACCGGCGCCTTGCTCGGGTTGGCCGGCTTTGGCGCGGTCATTGCGCTGATCATGCTGCGCATGCCGGTGGCGATCGCCATGGGCACGGTCGGCGTGCTCGGTGTGACCTACACCACCGGGTGGAACGCTGCGGGTTTCATGCTCGGCCGCTCCGCCTTCGAGGCCGCGTTTCCGTATTCCCTGTCCATCGTGCCGCTGTTCGTGGCCATGGGTGTGTTCGCCGCCCATGCCGGCCTGTCGCGTTCGTTGTACAGCTTCGTCGCGTCGCTGATCGGCCAGGTGCGCGGCGGCATGGCCATGGCGACGATTGGCGCCTGCACCATCTTCGGTGCGATCTGCGGCTCGGGTATTGCCACGGCGGCGACCATGGGCCGGGTGGCCTTGCCGGAGATGAAGCGGCTGGGTTATTCGGATTCGCTGGCGTCGGCCTCGGTGGCCGCGGGCGGCACGCTGGGCGTGATGATTCCGCCCTCGATCCTGTTCCTGATCTATGGCC
>CAZADK010000078.1:0-11494 GCA_964483855.1 uncultured Rhodoferax sp. | reverse complement strand
CATTGGCGCTACTTGCCGAGCACGGGCGGGCGCGGCTGGAGGTTGAGGGGCGCCGGCGCTTCGTGGTGGTGAATCCGGCGCTGTACGAAGGCTGATCGGCTGCGTCGGAACCCCGGGTGCCACCAGTGTGCAGGCCCCGGGGACCTTGCTGTTTTTGCTGCTCCTGCTGTTTTAGGCCCCAATGGTGGCGCTTGCGCGCTCGATCAACCGCAGGAACAGCAAGAACAGCAAGGGTGGCTTTGGCCTACACCGGCCCAGTGATCATCTGGGCCGGGTGACGCAGCTTGCGCGAAACGCTGCCCCGATATCGGCTTTCAACAGCGTTCAACGGGGTTCAATGCGGGATTGGGCGGGAAAACAGTGGCTCAAGTGTTATGTCCCGAGAGGAGCGTTCAACATCTCAACCGTCGCCGGCGTATCTATTCGAAGCTTGAAAGATTCCAAAACTTCCGATTCGGTATCAACCCATACCTTCAACCACCTCGTCGTTTCCTTCAACGGAAGCTGACCCAGCAACAAAATGAAGGACAGCCCCAGCGCACTGGGTTCGCCTACAACTATTTTGTCTTCGCTTCGCTCCAGAGATTGCCCCTGGTTCGTTGCGCCTGCCAATGACTCGGAGTCCAAGTCGATCGCTGCCAACGGCTTCTCATCTTCGTTGTTGCAAATCCGGACCTTCAAGATCTTGAATGGCTGGGCCTTTGGAGTCCAGACATTTACCCAAACGGCAAGTCTTGGCAAGACGGTTGGCAGACTTGGAACAACCAGCGAGCCTGTGTAGACACCCATGAACGACGGCTTATTGCCGACTTCTTGTCTGATATCGTCACACCAGATGGCGTGAACCCAACGGTGCTCAGTGAGCTTCATTTCTTGGCGTTTTCGGCGGACTCATGCAAGGCCGATACAAGTTGATCAAGAGTTACACCCAGTGCGGACGCCATTACCTGTGCCTGAAAGACACCGGGCTCATGCCGACCAGACTCGTAGCGGGAAACATGGGGTTGTTCCAAACCACATTTTTGCGCCAGTTCCTTTTGAGACAACCCCGCTCGGAGACGAAGGGTAGATAGCGTCACAGGGCCCTTGTAGACCGTGTCGGCCACCCAAGTGCCAGCTGCGGCCACCTTCTCTTTGGTCGCCGCGTCCTGCCGATCAATGTAATCGTCAATCGCAAATTCCTCTTCAGCGCCAGATACGGGAAGGTCATCCGATCGCAGGTCATAGACCTGCAATGGCTTAGGATTAAACGGTACGACTTCACTCAATCCCGTATGTCCGCTGAAGACTCTCGGTGATCCGTTTCCGGATCGGATGATCTTTGTCGTCATAGTCAAAGTGCTCCCGTTCAACAATTGCCATTACTACAAATCGTGCTTCTTGCGGCAAGTACAGATAGATCACTCGATACCTGAGACCCAAACTCTCCAGATCCCAAAACTTCAGTCGCCAGAGATCTTTGCCAGTCTTCCATTCACGCAACCATTTGCTGACAGAGTACTCCGCTGATTGCTGCGAGCCATGACCGTGGTCCAGCAATTTTTCTGCCATCCGCGCGTCGGCCTTCAACTGGCGAAGTAACGCCAACAACTTCGCATGTGTATCAGGACTTGCCGATTTGATCGCCGCAAGATCTGCCTTCACATCGTTGTGGAAACTGAGAGGGGCAGTGTATACCAAGTTTGATATTTCGAGGTGAGGCGTTCGTCCATTAGCCTTTTTACGTCACCGATTGACTATGCGAGCCACTTTACAGCAAACCAACGACTTACTGTCAATTTATACAGCATTCACGATCCAAGTTGGGCGAGAGCAATCACCTTGCGACTTGCCGTTGATTTAGGGTCGAGTTTTATGGTCGTGCCACCTTGGGTTGGGAATCTGGAAATGTGCCAAGGATGATCGGTTGAGTCGGAACCTCGGGTACCGTTGCTTTGTTGGCCCCGAGGATCTTGATGTTCCTGCTGTTCTTGCAGCTCTCAGCTGCATGGCACGGCGCTTACGCGCTCAATCGACTGCGGGAACGGCAAGTACAGCAAGGGTGGTGGGGGGTGTAAGGCAGCAGCGCGGGATCCGCCGCCTTCCCATCTATCGAGAGGGGCAAGGGCCTCTGACGGCCGGCAGTCACCGCGTCAGGAATGCAGTAACTTTTGGCCAGAAGAGCCACAAATTCGGAGTTACTGTAAAAGTTACTGCACTGTACCGGACAAGCAGATTCGCATAAACAGGACCTCATGCGCTCCATAAGTAATTGAGCTGAAATTATTTTTGGACAATTTCAGCTCGCAATGGACGTAAAAAAACCAACCTTTTCGAGGTTGGTTTTTTGGGTACTGGTGGCCTGGGGCGGAATCGAACCACCGACACAAGGATTTTCAATCCTCTGCTCTACCGACTGAGCTACCGGGCCAGAGCGGCAAAGTATACCAGCGGGTTCGGCCCGAACTGGGTGCGCTTCAGGCGACGCTGCGTTTTCCGCGGGTCAGGTCGACGCCCAGTTGCTTGAGCTTGCGATACAGGTGGGTGCGCTCAAGGCCGGTCTTCTCGGCGACCCGGGTCATGGAGCCGTTTTCGCGCGACAGGTGGTATTCGAAATAGGCCTTCTCGAATTCGTCGCGCGCCTCGCGCAATGGCTTGTCCAGGCCGAAACTCTGGCGCGGCTGCAGGCTGGCGTCAACGACGGTAGCGGCGTCCTGGCCGGGCTCGACGATCGGTGCTATCGCAGTCGCGCCGGCGACCGTTGCGAACGCGGGCGATTGCAGCTTGCGCACGGTGCCGCGGGTGAGGCCCTGCTCGACCGCCTTGAGCAGCTTTTGCATCGTGATCGGCTTTTCCAGGAAGGCCAGCGCGCCGATCTTGGTCGCCTCGACCGCCGTGTCGATGGTGGCGTGGCCACTCATCATGATCACCGGCATCGTCAGCGCGCCAGCGGACGACCACTCCTTGAGCAAGGTCACGCCATCGGTGTCGGGCATCCAGATGTCCAGCAGAACCAGGTCGGGCCGGTCGCGTTGCCGCGCCTCGCGTGCCTGTTGCGCATTCTCGGCCACCTCCACCGTATGGCCTTCGTCGTTCAGGATCTCCTGCAACAGGTCCCGGATTCCGAGCTCATCGTCGACCACCAGAATGTTTGCCATATGAATGCGCTATCCCTTGCCTGTGCCGGCAGCGCCGCCTCAAGCTGGGCGGACGTCCGGTTCTGTCATGTCTACCGCGAATGATAACGACACTTGGGCGCCGAGCACCTTACCCGCATCGATGCGGTTCGCGATATCGATGCGCGAGCCGTGTTCGTCGGCGATCTTCTTGACGACGGCCAAGCCCAGGCCGGTGCCCTTTGCCTTGGTCGTCACGTAAGGCTCGAAGGCACGCTTGAGGATGTTCTCCGGAAAACCGGCGCCCTGATCCTGCACCACCAGCCGTACGCGCCGGCTGGACGGCACCCACACGGTGCGCAGCGTGACTGCACGCCGGTCGCTCGTCTGCTGCGGCAACGCAGTGGTGGCGTCCTGGGCGTTCTGCACCAGGTTGTGCACGACCTGGCGCAGTTGCTGCGCGTCACCCAGTATGCGCGGGCAACGCGCATCGAGCTCCATGTGCACCGGCACGCGTGCGTTGTCTGCCTCGTACAACTGCACGATGTCGGTCAACAGCGCATTGAGGTCCAGCGGCTTGAGCTCCGCTGCAGGCAGCCGTGCATAGTCGCGGAACTCGTTGACCAGCCGCTTCATCGCATCGACCTGGTCGACGATGGTCTTGACGGACTTGGTCAGCACCGCCTGCTCCGTTGCGCCCAGCTTGCCCGAGAGTTTCATCTCGAGCCGCTCGGCCGAGAGCTGGATCGGGGTGAGCGGGTTCTTGATCTCGTGCGCCAGGCGGCGCGCCACCTCGCCCCAGGCTTGCGCGCGTTGGGCCGACACGATCTCCGAGATGTCGTCGAACACCAGCAGCCGATCGGCACCGGGCAGCTTGGCGCCGCGCGCGACCAGCACGATCGTGTTGTCGTGCTGCTGCAGCGCCGACCCGGAGCTGTTTGCTCCCAGCTCGAACGACTGCTGCCAGTGGTCGAGTCCGTCCGCGCTGCGTTCACCCAGGAAGGCGTCGAAGCGCCCCTGTACCTGCCGCGCGAAGTCTTCGAGGCCCGGCACAGCGTCCAGGCGCTGCCCTTCGTAGGCACCCAGTGACAGTCGCAGGATGCGGGTGGCCCCGGGATTGGAGGAGCGGATCTGACCCTCGGCGCTGAGCACGATCACGCCGGCAGTCATGTTGTCCAGGATGGTCTGCAAGTTGGCGCGTGCTGCATCGACCTGGTCCATGCTGGCGCTGACCGCTTGCCGCGCGTCGGCAAGTTGCTGCGTCATGTCGGCAAAGTCGCGCGTCAAGCCGCCCAGTTCGTCCTTGCTGCTGAGCGTGACCTTGGGCGTCAGATCACCTGCGGCGACCTTGTTGACGCCGTCGGCGAGCAGCAGCAGGGGTCGCACGATCTGGTTGCCCAGCACCACAGCCAGCAACACGGCGCCAAAAACCGCCAGGAACAGGCTCAGCGTCAAAGTGCCGATATACATGCGACGGAGCCCTTCGCGCGCCAAGGAGCGCTCCTGGTATTCCCGGTAGGCCTGCGCCACGGCAAGCGCATTGGCGACCAGTGCGCTGGGCAGCGCCTGGGTCACCAGCAAAAACCGGGGTTCCGCCAGCACCGCAAAGCTCGGATTGGGCACCAGCACCAGCACCTTGACGCGGGCGTCGGCCACCGTCGGCGAAGGGGCCTCTTCCAGCCCTTCGATCCAGGTCACCGAGCGTGAACCGCGCGCGGTGCGGAACTGCTGCACCGAGGGTCGCTCGGCGGTGAGCTTGAAACGGGATTGGCTGGCCGACGTGATCAATTGCCCCGTGGCGGTGAACAGGCCGATGTCGCTGGCGCCGAGCTGGTCACGCAGCCGCTCCATGGGAAGGGTTGCCGCGGCATCGGTCACGCTGGACAGCTGCGGCGCAGCCAGCCGGGCCTTGTTGGTCAGGTCATTGGACAAGGCCTGCAGCGAGACACGTCCCAGGTTCAGGCCCGCATCCAGTGCACCTTCGACCTTGACGTCGAACCAGGTTTCGATCGAGCGCGACACAAACTGGTAGGACACCACGTAGATCAACACGCCAGGCGCGAAACCCGCCAGTGCAAATACCGCCGCCAGCTTGACCAGCAGACGGCTGCCAAAGCGCCGCTTGCGCAGCCGCAACCACAGACGCAGGCCTATCCAGGCAATGACCAGCAAGAGGACACCAGCCACGAAGACATTGAGCCCGAACAACAATGCGTAGTTACGCTCATACAACTCCCGGTTGTTGGTTGCCTGTGTCAGCAGGAACAACAACACCAGGCCAATGGCCGCCATCGTGGCGATACCGACACCAACGCCCCAGCGCAAGCCACGGAACTCGTGCGCCTGCGTGCGTGCAGCAGACGGGGCCTGGCTGCGGGACGTGCTCATCGAATAACCTGCGCACGCCGCGGCGCAACGTGAGCTTGCCTGGGGCGGCCCGGCGCGGCTCTCACCGGCGGCCTTCAGGTCCGATCTGCTGGCTGGCGCTGACGCCGACCTTCCATTCGGACTGTCCGAATGCCCCGATCTGGAATGGCCTGGGCAGCTGGGTCACGTCCAGTCCGAAATGGAATTCCACCTTCAGCGTGGTATCGGATTCGATCATGCCGGCATCGGCGATCTTCCAGCCGGATATACGTTGCATGGTCGACAAGGCCTCTTCCATCGAATCGAAGTTCAGGTTCAGCGCCAGACCCAGGCTGTTGGTTGTCATGGGCCCGGAGGCAACACTCAGGCGCCAGCGCTGCGTCAACGGGTGATAAGACAGGCGCATATGGCGCTGCACACTGGCAACCTTCTTGTCGCTCCAGTACCAGCGGTGGCGCACCAGATCCGCCTCGGCCAGGAACACCATGGGAATGCCCTTGGCCAACGCATCTTGCACCGCCGCTGGCAATTCCAGCCGCACATTGGCATACAACACAAGGCCGTCGGTCGTGCGCTCCAGCCGCAACTGGGTGACCTCGGACCCCTCCTGCGCATGAACCAGCGTCCATGGCAACAGGATCAGCAGACAGGACAGCAGCCAGCCGGCCAGCCGATCAGGCCGCGCGCTTCTCCAGCAATGCGTAAAAGAATCCGTCATGGTCACCATCCCGATTGTCCGGGACAGTGGCGTCGTTTCCCGGCAATCGGGGCAGCAAATGCCCCGGAGACGGCAGCAAAGCGGCATCGGTGTTGTGTTCAACAAACGTTTGTATCTGGATGTCACCTTCGGCGCGAAACACCGAACAGGTGCAGTAGAGCATGCGGCCACCAACCGCCAGCAGCGGCCACAAGGCGGCCAGCAAGCGGGCTTGCAGTTGCGCCAGTTGGCTGATGTCGGACTCCCGGCGCAGCCATGGCACGTCCGGATGGCGCCGCACGATCCCCGATGCGGTGCAGGGCGCGTCGAGCAAGATGGCATCGAAGTGCTCGCCCTGCCACCAGTCGGCCGGACGAGCCGCGTCGGCTGCAACGACCGTGGCGTGCAGACCCAGCCGCGTCAGCGTCTGGTGGATACGCATGCATCGCGCCGGATCGACGTCGAGCGCGGTTACCGCGCAGTCTGCCATCTCGAGCAGGTGTGCCGTCTTGCCGCCCGGCGCCGCACAGGCGTCCAGCACGCGCAAGGGCCGGTGCGGCGGCAGGCCGTGCAATAACAATGGTGCAGCCCGTTGGGCCGCGGCATCCTGCACCGACACCAGGCCGGCATCGAAGCCGGGAATCCGCTGCACCGGCATCGGCCGCGCCAGTTGCACGCCTGCCGTGCCCACCGCCATGGCGGCGATACCTTCGTGCTCCAACATGGCGAGGTAGTCGGCCCGGCTGGCACGCCGCTGGTTGACTCTCAACGTCATCGGCGCATGGGCCCGGTCGGCCTCCAGCACTTGCCGCCACTGCAGCGGATGGTCCTGGCGTAGGCGCGCGATCCACCAGTCGGGATGGTTCCACACGGCGACCGGATCCCGGTCGCTCACGGCCACCAACGCATCGCGCTCGCGCAGGAAGCGGCGCAGGCATCCATTGATGAAGCCAGCCTGCGGCTGGGTCGTGCGCTGCCGCTTGGCGGCTTCGACCGCCTGGTCCACCAGCGTGAAGGACGGGTACGGCGCCTGCGACTCATCCCAGGCCAGGGCCAGTGCCACACACAACAAGGCGTCCGCCGGCGCAGGCGGTGCGCGACGAGCCAGCAAACGTCGCAATGTTTCGGCGCGCGCCAGCGAACGCCAGACCTGGAACGACAAGGCCTGCACGCCAGGTCGCAGCGCGGGCTCGACCTGGTCCAGCGCCGCGGTGCCGGAGCGCCCGCTTCGCACGGCGACCAGGCAAGCCGCAGTGGCCTGCAGCAAGCGCCACAAGGCGACGGCGCCAGTTGGCACAGCCGCTTCCACCGATGACAGAATCGCGGGTTTGCGGGTCATGCCAAAGAGCGCACGTTCACAATGTTGCGGCTGGCGCAAAGTTGAAGAAGTAGGACAAGATGGAAGCGGGGAACTGCCGGATCGCACCGTTGTATTCCTGCACAGCGGCGTTGTAGCTGGCCTCGGCCTCCCGCACCACCTGGGTGTTGTCCTCCCAGGCACGCTGCATTACCGCAATCGCGGTCAAGTCCGGCTCCGCGGCTTCAGCGCGTCGGCGTTCCCAGACCACATGCACGGTCGCATACGCCGTCTGCAACGCGGCCATCGCACTGGCATCGAGTATCTGCTTGCGCGCCACCCGCAACGCCACCTCAAACTGGACCGCGGCCGCCAGCAGGCCTGAACGGCCCTGCGTATCGGAATCCGGTGCGCAGGAGACCTCGCCCAGCAGTGCCAGTGCCTGCACCATGCGTTGATCGACACCGGCAAAGCTGCCGATGACCTGGGCCCGCAGCCGCACCAGCCGGTTGTAGGCACCCAACGACCAGAACAACAGCACCGCAACCAGCAACCAGAACGCGAAACTGGCAGTCATGCTGCGATTGCGCCGCGCGGCTCGGAAACATGGATGGCCTGGCGGATGTGGCCAGAATGAAAACGCCCCAGGTGCCGGCAAGCGGAACCTGGGGCGATCGCGCGCAACACGGCCGAGGTTTACTCGGTCACGGTTCCCGCGCCAGCAGCCGCTTTGCCTTCGGTGTCGCCATCGGCAGTCGTGGCCACTTCGGTTTCGCCGGCGAGTTCCGCAGCCTCCGATTCCGCAATGGCGCGACGCTCGGCGTCGTCCATGTTTTCGCGGACCTTGCGTGCCTCGTGGTACGCCATGCCGGTGCCGGCCGGGATCAGGCGGCCGACGATCACGTTCTCCTTGAGACCGCGCAGTTCATCGCGTTTGCCCATGATCGCGGCTTCGGTCAACACGCGGGTCGTTTCCTGGAACGACGCGGCGCTGATGAAGCTGTCAGTGGACAGCGACGCCTTGGTGATACCGAGCAGCAAGTTGCTGAAGGCCGCAGGGATCTTGCCATCGGCGCGTAATGCGTCGTTGGTGTTGAGCATCTCCGACCGCTCGACCTGCTCGCCACCGATGTAGTTCGAATCGCCCGGGTTGTCGACCACGACACGGCGCAGCATCTGGCGCACGATGACTTCGATGTGCTTGTCGTTGATCTTCACGCCCTGCAGGCGATAGACGTCCTGCACCTCATCGACGATATAACGCGCCAGCTCCTCGGAGCCCAGCAGGCGCAAGATGTCCTGCGGATCGGCCGGACCATCGACAACGCTCTCGCCCTTGTTGACCACCTGGCCCTCGTGCACCAGCATGTTCTTCTCCTTGGGCACCAGCTCCTCCCAGACCTTGCCGTCCGGATCGGTGATCTGCAGCCGAATCTTGCCCTTGGTCTCCTTGCCGAACGACACGGTGCCGGTCATCTCGGCCAGCAGGCCCTTGTCCTTGGGCGAACGGGCCTCGAACAACTCGGCGACCCGCGGCAGGCCGCCGGTGATGTCGCGTGTCTTCTGGCCTTCGATCGGGATACGGGCCAGCACTTCGCCGGGACCCACATCCTGGCCATCGCGCACCTGGATCAGCGAGCCGACCGGGAAGCCAATGGTCACCGAGTGGTCGGTGCCGGGAATCTTGACCTCGGCACCGCTGGCGTCGATCAGCTTGACCTGCGGCCGCACGACCTTGGCCGAACCACGGCGTTTCGGGTCGATAACCACCAGGGTCGACAGGCCGGTGACCTCGTCGAGCTGCTTGGCCACCGTCAGGCCTTCTTCGACGTTCTCGAACGCCGCCTTGCCAGCGAACTCGGTGATGATCGGTCGCGTCAGCGGATCCCAGTTGGCCAGGATGGTTCCGGCCTTGACGACCTGGTCGACCGTCACCGTCAGAACCGCGCCGTACGGCACCTTGTGGCGCTCGCGTTCACGGCCGTGTTCGTCCTCGATGACGATCTCGCCCGAACGCGCAATGACGACCAGTTCCTTCTTGTTGTTGGTGACATAACGCATCGTCGCGTTGAAGCCGATCGTGCCGTTGGACTTGGCTTCCACGCTCGATGCAATCGCGGCGCGCGAGGCCGCACCGCCGATGTGGAAGGTCCGCATCGTCAGCTGGGTGCCGGGTTCACCAATCGACTGCGCCGCGATCACGCCGACGGCTTCGCCGCCGTTGATCAGGCCACCACGGCCCAGGTCACGCCCGTAACACTTGGCGCAGATGCCGAAACGCGTCTCGCAGGTCAGCGCGGTACGAACCTTGATCTCATCGACGCCGACGATCTCGAGTTCGTCGATCACGTCTTCGTCCAGCATCCCCCCGGCCGGTACCAGCACCGCGCGGTTTTCCGGATGCACGATGTCCTCGGCCGCTACACGGCCCAGCACGCGATCGCGCAACGATTCGATGACCTCGCCGCCCTCGACGATGGCGCGCATGTAGGTGCCGTCCTGGGTGCCGCAGTCTTGCTCGGTCACGACCAGGTCTTGCGTCACGTCGACCAGACGACGGGTCAGGTAACCCGAGTTGGCGGTCTTGAGCGCGGTGTCGGCCAAGCCCTTGCGTGCACCGTGGGTCGAGATGAAGTACTGCAACACGTTCAGACCTTCACGGAAGTTGGCCGTGATCGGGGTCTCGATGATGGAGCCGTCAGGCTTGGCCATCAGGCCCCGCATGCCGGCGAGCTGGCGAATCTGGGCTGCAGAACCGCGGGCGCCCGAGTCGGCCATCATGTAGATCGAGTTGAACGACTCCTGATCGACTTCCTTGCCATGGCGGTCGATGGTGCGCTCCTTGGCCAGCTGGGCCATCATGACCTTGGAGACTTCGTCGCCGGCCTTGCCCCAGATGTCGACCACCTTGTTGTAGCGCTCGCCTGAGGTGACCAGACCGGACGAGTACTGCTGTCCGATCTCTTTGACTTCCTTCTCGGCGCGTTCGATGATGCCGTGTTTCTCCTTGGGCACCAGCATGTCGTCGATACAGATCGAAATGCCGGCCCTGGTCGCCAGACGGAAACCATATTGCAGCAACCTGTCGGCAAAGATCACGGTCTCCTTGAGACCGCACTTGCGGAACGACACGTTGATGAGCTTGGAGATTTCCTTCTTCTTCAAGGCTTTGTTGATGTTCGAGAACGGCAGGCCCTTGGGCAGGATCTCGGACAACAGCGCACGGCCAGCCGTGGTTTCCCACAACTTGGTCGATGGCACCAGCGCACCGGTTTCCTTGTCCTTGGTGTATTCGGTCAGCCGCACGTTGATGCGCGAGGTCAGTTCGACCTCGCCGGCGTCGAAAGCGCGTTGCACTTCTCCGGTGTCGGAGAAGATCAGGCCCTCACCCTTGCCATTGATGCGATCTCGGGTCGTGTAATACAGACCCAGCACCACGTCTTGCGACGGCACGATCGACGGCTCGCCGTTGGCCGGGAACAATACGTTGTTGGACGCCAGCATCAGCGTGCGGCATTCCATCTGCGCTTCCACCGACAGCGGCACGTGCACAGCCATCTGGTCACCGTCGAAGTCGGCGTTGAATGCGGCGCAGACCAGCGGGTGCAACTGGATCGCCTTGCCTTCGATCAGCACCGGCTCGAAGGCCTGGATGCCCAAACGGTGCAGCGTAGGCGCCCGGTTCAGCATGACCGGATGCTCCTTGATGACCTCTTCCAGGATGTCCCACACCACCGGCGTGCCGGATTCGACTTCCTTCTTGGCAGCCTTGATCGTGGTGGCGATACCCATGGCTTCCAGGCGCGAGAAGATGAAGGGCTTGAACAGTTCGAGCGCCATCAGCTTGGGCAGGCCGCACTGGTGCAGCTTGAGCGTCGGGCCGACCACGATGACCGAACGACCGGAGTAGTCGACGCGCTTGCCCAGCAAGTTCTGGCGGAAACGACCGCTCTTGCCCTTGATCATGTCGGCCAGCGACTTGAGCGCGCGCTTGTTGGCGCCCGTCATGGCCTTGCCACGGCGGCCGTTGTCGAGCAG
>CAZADK010000077.1:0-11539 GCA_964483855.1 uncultured Rhodoferax sp. | reverse complement strand
TTGCCCCAGGCAATCCGCTGCGCCACCTCCGGCGGCAGGCCGCCGAGCCAGCTCCGGTAGCCGCGCATCAGATCCTCGTAACTACTCCAGCGCTGGTTGACCCAGGTGTCGGATCCGATCATGAAGCGCTGCGGATGCTTCAGCATCAACACACGCCACTCGGGACACAACGCGCCATCGGCGCAGGTCAGGCCGGGCCGGTACGACAACTCGCCCATCAGCATCGGATAACGCTGCAGCAAGGCATCGACCCGCTCCACCGGCACGCCGCCGATGCCGGTATGGGCCCAGATCAGGCGCAAGTTTCTGCCGCCTTGCGGCGCATGGGCCATCAGCAGGTCGATCGCGACGTCGTCGACGTGCGCCAGCACCGCCAGGTCGTTCTGCACTGCAAACCGGATCAGCTTGGCGGCAACCGGACCGTTGGCGTTGGCGCTGTCGTACAAGTGGAATTCGCCGATGCCACGGTAAGGGCCACTCGCGGTGCCACGGGCAAACTCGGCCTGAACCATGGTGTAGATGCTCTCATCGCGGAACCAGTTGTCGTAATCGGCCCGGTTGCGGTAAAGGCGAATGAAGGGCACCACGGCCACGCCCTGCGCCGCAGTGCGCAAGGCCGGATCGGCGCCCTGGCTTTGCGCGGCCGCGAGCACGCGCGTGCCGTCATTCGGACGCGAGTTTGCCAGCACCGCGCGCACGCCGCTGCGCGCGAAACGGCCCAGCACGTCCGCTGGTGGATGCGGGCCCGCCGAACCGTTCCAGGCCTCGGTGTTGTAGTGCATGTGCGCATCGAACAAGGGGCCTTCGTAGGCGCGGCCCTGCGCAATCGACTCGCCGCAGACGGCAGCAACGGCCAACAGGACCGCAAGCACACGCCAGCGCAGGCGCCGCACCATGGCCAGGGCCGGTCGTGTCAACGTGGTGTCCCTGCGGCTTGGTTCAGAGCGTGAGAGGCCATCGATTGGGCCCACGACGCGATCGCCTCTCACGCGCTCAGGTCAGGTGGCGCGCGAAGAAGGCCTGCGTGCGCTCCAGCGCCAATGCCGCAGCCACTGCATCGTAGGAGGCGCGCTGCTCGCAGTTGAAGCCATGCTGGGCCTGATAGACATGCACCTGGACTGCGGCCTGCCGCTTGGAAAATGCCTGCACGCCGTCGAGCGGTATCGCATGGTCCTGCTCACCGAAGTGGCACATCACCGGGCAACCGGGCTGCCGCGCAGGCTCCTCGCCCACCGTCATGCCGCCACCGTAATACGACACTGCCGCGGCCAGGCCTGGCAGCTGGCATGCACTGCGCCAGACCACCAGCCCACCCCAGCAATATCCGACCACGCCGACCGTGCCACCCACCTGGCTGGCGCCATAAGCGATCGCGGCAGCCACGTCCGCCAGCACACCCGGCGCGGGCAAAACCTCGACTGCCGCCTTGAGCGTGCGGCCCTGCTCCACGTCAGCCGCCGAATACCCGAGCTCGACGCCGCTTCGCACCCGATGGAACAGCGCTGGAGCCAGTGCCAGGTAACCCTGCCGCGCAAAACCGTCGGCCACTGCGCGGATATGGCTGTTGACGCCGAAGATCTCCTGCAACACGACCACCGCCGCGCGTGGCGTCCGGCCAGGCCTTGCAACATAAGCGGGCAGCGTGAATCCGTCGGCTGCTGTCAGTTGAACCGTCTCGGTCATGGTGTGTGGGCTCCAATGGTTGTCCCGCCGACCGCGCGTCGCGCGTGCGACAGGAGTGCAGATCACGATCCGGCCAGTTTGCGTTGCAGGAAATCCAATCGGTCCTGGCCCCAGAATATCTCACCGTTCACGCAGTAACTCGGCGCACCGAACACGCCGGCGTCGATCGCGGCCTGGATGTTGCCCTCATATCGCTGCTGCGTGGTGGCCTCGTGCGACTGGTCCAGACGTGCCGCATCCAGATCGTTCTCGGCCAGCAATTGTGCCAGCACCGCGGGGTCGGCGATGTCGCGTTGCTGGGCCCAGACGGCAGACAACACCGCGCCGGTCAGGCGCAATGCCGCCTGTGCGCCATCGGCCATCTCGACTGCGATGATCAGCCGCGCGGCGTCGTCACCCTGCACTGGAAAATTCTGCGGCTGCGCATGAATGGGCAGCTGCAAGTGGTCGGCAAAACGGCGTAGTTCGACCAGGCGGTAAGCCTGCCGTTGCGGTGCACGCTTGCCCAGCGGCAGTCCGCCGGAGACCGCGAACACCTTGCCGAAGTCGGCTGGCAACACGCGCACCGTGCTGCCACTGGCCTGCGCCAGCGCAACGAACCGCGCATGGCCGAGGTAGGCCCACGGGCTCTGGGGGGAGAAGTAGTAGTCGATGGTCTTGCTCAATGCCGGTCTCCTCATGTAGTGGGACAGCATACAACGGCTGCGCGGCTCGTGTATCGTGCACGCTGCAATTGCGCGAACCAGCAGCCCGAGGAAATTCCGTGAAACCCATTGTGTTGATTACCGGCGCGTCGCGCGGCATTGGCGCGGCGGCCGCGATACGCGCGGCCGCAGACGGATTCGCCGTCGCCGTGAACTACAGCAGCAACGCCAGCGCCGCGGCACAGGTGGTGAGCCGGATCCAGGCGCACGGCGGAACCGCGATGGCGGTACAGGCCGATGTGTCCGATGAAGCGCAGATATTGGCGATGTACCGGCAGATCGACGACACGCTCGGCCCGGTCACCGCGCTGGTAAACAACGCCGGCGTCGTCGATGTGGCCGCGCGGGTCGACCAGATGGACTGGCAGCGCCTGCGGCGCATGTTCGACATCAACGTGCTGGGCACCTTCGTGTGCACCCGCGAGGCACTGCAACGCATGAGCACCCGCCATGGCGGCGCAGGCGGCGCCATCGTCAACCTCTCCAGCGTCGCGGCGCGCCTGGGCGGACCGGGCCAATATGTCGATTACGGCGCCTCCAAGGGCGCCATCGACACCTTCACCGTGGGCCTGGCCAAGGAGGTCGCCGCCGAGGGCGTGCGGGTCAATGCGGTGCGTCCGGGCATCATCGAGACCGACATCCATGCCTCCGGCGGCCAGCCCGGCCGGGCGGGCGAGATGGCGCCGATGGTGCCGATGCAGCGCGCCGGCAGCGCGCAAGAGGTGGCCAACGCCATTGTCTGGCTGCTCGGTGCGCAGGCCGCTTACGTCACCGGAGCCATCCTCGACGTGTCGGGAGGGCGCTGAGGCAGATCGCGTCCGGATCGCTGCCGCCACAGGGCGCGCGAACGGGAGCTAATCGGCCGTGTAGTCCGGCTCCTGGTGTTGCAGCACCTTGATCAGACGATTGCTGGTGTTGCGCAGGCGCTGCGCCAGCAACTGGGTAAGCTTGACCAGGATCTTGGCGCCGATCGCAGGATGGTCCCGGATCAGAAAAGCGATGGTCCCGCGCGTCAAGATGCCGGCGCGCACGTCCTGGATCGCGATGCAGCTGGCATACCGCGGCGCCGAGTCCAGCATCGACATCTCGCCGATCGACGCACCCTCCTTGACCACGGCCAGGCGCGACGATTCACCGGTTTCGTCGGAGCGCTTGATCACATCGACGGTGCCCTCGAGCAGCAGCAGCATCCATTCCCCGACCTCCCCTTGCGTGATCAGCGCCTGTCCGGCGCGCGCACGCACGGTCGGCATCAGTTGGCCCAGGGTGTCGGCTTCTGCGGTCGTCAGGTCCTCCAGCAGCGCCGACGTCTGGCGCCATTGCTCGCCCAGGTTGGAGAGGTCGCCGCACACACCTTCGACACGCAGGCCGGCGCGCTCAAAATGCGCCCGCAGCTGCAACTCGGCCTGGGTCGGCAGCCTTACCGCAGTGTGCTGAGCCATTGGGCAATATCCGACAACACGACGTCCGAGGCGGCGGTCAAGGCGCGCACGCCGCCAGCAGCGTCGGGGCTGGGCGCCGGGCGCTGCGCAACGAAGCGGCGTTGGGCCAGCAGGCGCCCGCCGTCGGCGGTCGGAGACAGCACGGTGGCATTGACCCGAACCAGTCCCACGCTGGAGCCCGGCGCGTCGAACACCTGGCTGAATTCGTCCAGTTCGAGCTGCAGCGTGCGTGTGGGCACTTCGCCGCTGTGCAAGCCGCTGCCTTCGCGCAGCACCAGTTGCCGCGGAGCCAGCGTGTCGCGCAGCCGCAGCCGCAGCAGCTCAGCTGGCGGCATGCTCCAGCGCGCCTGCGCGTAAGGCTGTAACTGCTGAGCATCGGCATATGCCAGGCGGTACAACACCGCGGTACTGTCGAGCGCGCTGGCTGCCTCGACCTCGCCGAGCTGGATCGGCGCCGCAGCATGGGCGGGGCCCGCCACCGTATCGGCGCGTGCGCCGGGTCCGAAGTCGTAGACCGCCGCACGCACCGGCTTGTCTGGCAGCGTGCCGCAGGCAACCAGCAGCAGGCACGACGCCAGCAACCAGGTTCGGAAGGGCCAGGTCGGGATGGATCGCATCGTTGTCATGGCTTGCCTTTCGGTGCGCTGAAACCGGCTTCACCCGGCCCGGGAGCAATGGGCCCGTTGCCGAAGATCAGCGACTGCGGGTTGTCGCTGACGGCACTGATCGCACGATTGACCTGCCGCGCAGCGCGCGTGGCCTCGTCGCTGGTGCGGTTCAGCCTAGGCAGTGTGCCGGCATTGAATGACTTCCCGGCTTCGGTCAACGCCGTCGCGCCTTGTGTCAGAGCCGCCGCACCCTCGGTCAGGCGCTCGATCGCGCCACCCTTGGCGTTGAGCCGCTCGGCCAGCGCAGTGAACGACGTGGCCGTGGCGCGAAATTCGGCCACCGTCTTGTCGATGCCGCCGGCGGTGCCCTGCAAGGTCTTGAGCGTGGCGGTGGCGTCGTCGACGAAACGCGGGATATCGACCCGCTGCGGCCCGAGCTGGGCATTGAGGATCTCGTTCATGTTGGCCGACAGCGTCTGCACCTGGCCCGACATCTTTTGCACGCCGGCGGCCGCCTCCCCGAATCCGGCGATCGTGGCCATCAGCTGCTTCTGGTTCTCCGGCGCCAGCAACAGGTTGACACGCTCGCTGGTCACCTCGAGACGGGCCAGGATCTCCACACCCTGATCCGACAACCGGGACAGCAGGCTCGCGCGCATCGGAATACGGGCCGGCTGCGCCGCGCTGGTGATCAAGGGCGTCGTGTTGTCGCCCGCATCGTCGAGTTGCACGAACGCCAGTCCGGTCACGCCCTGGAAACCGAGCGTGGCAAAGGTCGCGCCGGTGATCGGCGCACCCTCGGACAACGCAACACGCACCAGGACATTGCCCGCCGCCTTGGGGTCGAAGCCGATCTGCGTCACCCTACCCACTGCCACGCCCTTGTAGCGCACGGCGGCCTGCGACTGCAGGCCATTGACCGCCTGCGGGCTGGATATCTCGTAGACCCGGTATTCGCCGGTATCGCGCGTCAACCACGCGGCCATGACGATCAGCATGGCCGACACCACGATCACGAAGATGCCGGCTGCCAGAGCGTGCGCCTTGTTTTCCATACAACAACCTTTCTAAACCGCGAACGGATATTCGCGCAACAACTCCATCGCGCGTTGCCCGCGCTCGCCCAGGAAAAAATCATGGACGAAGGGGTGGGGAAACGCAATCACGTCCTTCGGGGCCGCGTTCACGATCACATGCTTGTCGGCCAGCACCGCCACCCGCGTGCTGAGCTCGTACAAGGTATCGAGGTCGTGCGTCACCATCACCACCGTCAGGCCCAACTCACGGTGCAGGGACCGGATCAGCGCGCAAAAGGCATCGGCGCTGTCCGGGTCCAGTCCGGCCGTGGGCTCGTCCAGCAGCAACAGCGGTGGGTCCATGATCAAGGCGCGCGCCAGCGCCACCCGCTTGATCATGCCACCGGAGAGGTCGGACGGCATCTTGTGCGCATGCACCGCATCGAGTCCGACCATCTGCAACTTGACCAGCGCCGCATCGCGAATCAGGTCTTCGGGTAGCTGCTTGAGTTCGCGCAGCGGAAACGCGATGTTGTCCAGTACGCTGAACGCCGAGAACAAAGCGCCATGCTGGAACAACATGCCGACCCGGCTGGCGGCCCCGGCATCGGACAACCGTGCTGCCGGCCGCCCGAGCACCGAGACCTCGCCGCGTGCCGGCGTCTGCAATCCCAGGATGGTGCGCAACATCACCGTCTTGCCGCTTCCCGAGCCCCCCACCAGCGATACCAGTTCGCCGCGTTCGACGTGCAGGTTCAGGTCCTGGTGCACGACGATATCGCGCCCGGCGACCCGGAAGATCGACCACAGGTTGCGGATCTCGACGACGCCCGCCATCGCCGATGCGGCAGGCGCAATCATGGACCGGCTCCCGGCCCAGCGCAGACGACACCCGAATCGCGCAGGATCATATACCAACATCCTTGAACAGCACCGCAAACAACGCGTCAACCAGGATCACCACGGTGATCGATGTCACCACCGATGCGGTCGTGCCCTCGCCCAGACTCTCGGTATTGGGCTCGACCCGCAGGCCGTAGTGGCAGCCGACCAATGCAATCAACACGCCGAACACCATGGCCTTGCTCATGGCCAGCGTGAGGTTGGCCACCTCCACCGTCGCCGGCAAGGCGGATATGAAATAGGCTGGCGTGATGCCCATCGACAGATCTGCCGCCAGGATGCCACCGAACAAGGCGGACAAGGTCGTCCACACCGTGATCAGCGGCATCGCGATGGCCATCGCGATCGCACGCGGCATCACCAGCCGGTAACCCTGGGAGATACCCATCACCTGCATCGCATCGAGTTCTTCGGTCACCCGCATGACGCCGATCTGCGCCGTGATCGACGAGCCGGAGCGCCCCGCGATCAGGATCGCCGCGAGAACGGGCGCCAGCTCCCGGATCAGCGCAATGCCCAGCACGTCGACGATGTAGGCGTCAGCGCCGAACTTGCGCAGTTGCTGCGACATCAGGTAGGCCAGCACTACGCCGATCAGGAATCCGACCAGGGCCGTGATAGGCAATGCAGTGGCGCCGATGCGGTATAGCTGCCCGGACACATCGCGCCAGGGACCGTCGCGTGGCGAGCGCAGCAGGCGGCCGATGTCCAGCATCAGTTGCCCGACCAGCCGCAGCAGGTCACGCCCATGGTCCACCACCTTGTAGACCTGCTCGCCCAAGCGCAGGAACCGTTGCAGCCAGCTGGGCGCGACCGCAGGCGGCGGCACGACCGAAAACCGCGCGACCCGGTCCAGCATCGCACGCTGCGCCGGCGACGCCTGCAACTGGGCCGGCCACTGGCGGCCCCAGGTATTCCAGAGCAACTGCGCACCGGTGTGGTCAAGCCGATCGAGTGCACGCAGGTCCCAGCGGCCAAGCGCACCACGCGCCGACGGCTCGAGTGTGTCGATGCTGCGCCGCAGGTCGTGCCACACGGCCGGACGGGCCAGTTCTGCTGCGCACCAGCTTCCGCCCAACGTCACCTGCCAGCCGTCTGGAGCCGACTGGCTGCTGATGCGAGGGTTGGATTCATCCATGAGGTGAGTGGATCAAGGAGATTGGGCAGGGCAGTTGCAAATGCTTGCAATCGTACCCGCAGCCTCGCAAGGCCGGAACTCCGCGTTGTCAACATCCGACTGCAGGCACGAGTCGTCAGCTCAGTGGATCATGATCTGCAGCGATCACTGGCTTATGACCGGTGCCATGCAACCTGGCGCCGAACCACGATACGCTTTTGGGGTTGGGGGTAAATCCCGATAGCCCGCGCAGCCGCTGGCGCATACAGTCGCTGCACTCGATGGCCATCGTATTCGATGGCCGGATTGAGGACCCTGGAGACTACAACCAACCGGTGGCCGCGCTGGCGGCACATCGCGAAAATGGCGCTGGCGATCCCGGCGCCTTTTTCATGGGATTGGCAAACCCTGGCTGCGTTCAGGGCGCGGCACCCGGCCAAGGCATGTCAGCGGCCAGTCGCGGCGTGCCAATCGGCGCTGTCGCCTGACCCAGACGAACTGCCGCGATATCGTCTTCGCTCGGAAACTGGCCGAGCAGCCAATAATCGAAAACCCGGCGCGCGATCGGCGCGGCATGGGCGGCACCGAAGCCGGCGTTTTCGACGACCACTGCCAACGCGATCTTCGGGTCGTCCGCCGGTGCATAGGCTATGTACAAGGCATGATCGCGCCGGCGCTCTTCCAACTTGGCCGCGTTGTATTTGCTGCCCGCTGCGATACCGACCGCCTGTGCGGTGCCAGTCTTGCCGGCGGACCGGTACGGCGCACCGGCAAAGACCCGGGTCGACGTGCCTTCCGTGGTCACCAGCGCCAGCGCCTTGTTCACGACCGCCAGGTGCTCCGGTTTGAATCCCAGGTCGTGCCCGGGATCGGGCGCGATCGCGTGGCGCTGGCGCGTCAGCGCATCCTGGGTGGCAACCACCAGCTGCGGCTTGTGCTTGATGCCGTTGTTGGCCACGATCGCGGTGGCCTGCGCCAGTTGCAGCATCGTGAAGGTGTTGTAACCCTGGCCAATGCCCAGCGAGATCGTCTCGCCGGCGTACCATTTCTGCTGGTCGCGCTGCTTGTAGTAGTTGCGTTTCCACGCCATGCTCGGCAACACGCCGCGCAATTCGCCCTGCAGGTCGATGCCGGTGATCTGGCCGAACCCCAGTGGTGCCATGAAGTCGTGGATGGTGTCCACGCCCATGTCGTTGGCCAGCGAGTAGAAATAGACGTTGCTTGATTTCACGATCGCCATCTGCATGTCCACCGGCCCCAGGCCGTGATCACCGTGGCTGCGGAACTGGTGCCCGGCGAAGGTCCAGGTGCCATTGTCCTGGATGATGGTGCCGGCCGAACGCTTGCCGGTATGCAGCGCCGCCAACGCCATGAACGGCTTGTAGGTCGACCCCGGCGGATAGGTGCCGCGCAAGGCCCGGTTCAGCAGCGGCTTGTCGATCGACTGGTTGAGTGCCTGCCAGTTCTCGGAATCGATGCCGTCGACGAACAGGTTCGGATCGAAGGTCGGCTTGCTGACAAAGGCCAGCACCTGGCCGGTCTTGGGATCGAGCGCGACCAGCGCGCCACGGCGCTCGCCATACAGGTCCTCGATCAGCTTCTGCAACCGGATGTCGATCGACAACACCACGGTGTCGCCCGGTGTGGACGGGCTGCTCGAGAGCTTGCGCACCGCGCGCCCGCCGGCCGAAGTCTCGACCGAATCGACGCCCGTCAAGCCGTGCAACTGGCGTTCGAAGTTCTGCTCCACGCCGAGTTTGCCGATGTATTCGGTGCCGCGGTAGTTGGCGGCCTCCTCCGAATCGTCAAGCTTGTCTTTTTCAGTCCGGTTGATGCGCCCGATGTACCCGATCACATGGCTGGCCAGTTCACCATGCGGGTAACTGCGGAACAACCGGGCCTTGATCTCGACGCCTGGAAAACGATAACGTTGCGCGGTGAACCGCGCCACATCCCCGTCGTCGAGCTTGGTGCGAATTGGCAACGACTCGAAACTCTTGGATTCTTCCTGCAGCTTCCTGAAGCGGCGCCGGTCGCGCGGCGTGATCTCGACGATCTGCGACAAGGCATCGATGGTTTCTTCCAGGTCCTTGACCTTGGATGGGGTGATCTCCAGCGTGTAGGCCGAATAGTTGTTGGCCAGCACGATACCGTTGCGATCCAGAATCTGGCCGCGGTTGGGCACCACCGGCACGACCGCGGTGCGGTTGCTCTCCGCCTGCGCCTTGAGGTTGTCGTGGCGCACGACCTGCAACACGACCAGCCGCCCCGCCACCAGCAGAAAACACAGCACCACCACCACGCTGACGAGGAACACCCGCAGCCTGAATCGGGCCAGGTCGGCTTCAACGTTGCGCAGTTCGGTCATCGGTGGGTCATTCGGTTTGCAAGTGCGGGTGCGGCCGGCGGATCACAACGGCCGATTCAGGTCCCGGTCGGGTGCCCGGCGCTGTGGCACCAACAGCAACACACTGACCGCTGGCCACAATGCCGCCTGCAACACCGGCGCGAGCAGGATCGTCCAGCCCGGGAAGGAACCGCCTGCGAGCATTTTCGCACCCAGGCCGATCCATTGGGAGGCCACGAACAGCGGCAACACCTGCAGTGCCTGCGAGGGCACCGTGAACCACAGCAGGCGGCGGTGGATCGTGATCGCGAAAAAACTCAGCACGGTGTACGCCAGCGCATTGGCGCCGAGCAGGCCGCTCTGATGCACGTCCAGGCACAGGCCGAACACGAAGGCGGCGCCGATCCCCACGCGCAGTGGCTGGTGCACGCTCCAGAACACCAGCACCAACGCCAACAAGTCCGGCACCCAGGCCGCGCGACCCCAGAAGCCCATGTTCTGCAGCATGTGGAGCACAAAAGCCGCCAGCAACGTGCCCCAGATGAAAAAGGGATTGGCCGGCAGCAGCAGTTGCTGGCCCTGGCGCATGATCATGCGGTTCCTCCTGTGGCGCGGGCCGGCTTCATTTGCGCAAAGACTTCCTGGCCGGCGCTGGCGCCGACGTCTCGCTGGGCCGCGGCTCGATCTGGCTGGCCACTGGCTGCAGCACCATCACATGGATCGTGCCGCGCACCTGCGCCAACGGGCTCAGCGCGATCCGGGCAAACACCAGCTCGCTGCGCCGCTCGACCTTGTCGACCCGTGCCACCGCCAGCCCCGCAGGATAGACGCCATCGACGCCGCTGGTGGACAACACGTCGCCCGCTTGCACGTCGGTGTCGGCCGGAGCAAACCGCAGCTCCATGCCGCCGGCCGGATGTGACATATCGCCAAAGGCCACGCCACGCACCCCGGTGCGGGTATTGAGCACGGGAATGGCCTGGTCACCATCGGTGATCAGCGTCACTTCGCTGACGGCACCGAACACCCGCGTCACCTGCCCCAGAACCCCATACCCATCGATCACCGGGGACCCGGACACGATGCCGTGCATTTCGCCACGGTCGATGATCACTTTGCGGCTGAACGGATCTGCCGCGTCGTACAGGATCTGTGCCGCCCGCGCCGGCGTCGTGATACGTTGGCGCAATTCCAGCAACTGGCGCAAACGCGTGTTCTCCAGCGCCAGTTCCTCGACCTGGTTTGCCTTCTGCGCCTGCGCCGCCAAGGCGATGCGCATCTGCTCGGCGCCGGACTGCGCCGCCTGCAGGCTCTGGAAATAACCCGTGCTGCCACGGACCCAGTTCACCGGCTGCAGCACCAGCCACTGGAACGGATACAAGACGTCGGCAATCGCCGCGCGCACCGGCTGCGTGACCCTGAACCGGACGTCGGCCACCATCAGGAACACGGCCAGTGCACTGCAGACCATCAACTTGGACAAGGCCGACGGGCCCTGGCGGAAGAAGGGCGGCGGCGTTCTGTCGAGGGTTCCAAGCGGCATGGCAACTTATTGTCTCTTGTCCCGGCGCACCGACCGGGCCGCACCCACCGGCGACGCCGCCTATTCGCTGGTGAAGATCGATCCCATGCGATCCCACTGGTCGAGCGCCATGCCGCAGCCGCGCACCACGCAAGTCAGCGGGTCTTCGGCCACCAGCACGGGCAGGCCGGTTTCTT
>CAZADK010000076.1:0-11557 GCA_964483855.1 uncultured Rhodoferax sp. | reverse complement strand
ATCGCGTATTTTCGCCTCGAAAACTGCAGTAAAGACGGACCGGAGCACCAAACTCTGCAGGGATGGGGTCAGGTCTTGCCTTTTGCCCCCCCGCCCCAGGCGGGGGGGCAAAAGGCAAGACCTGACCCCACTCACCCTCACGGACAGTCGCTGGCCACGCCCTTGACGGTCCGAGGCCGGCCTGTGCCGCTGAGGATGATCTTGCGGACGTCGTCTGCAACACCGGTTTGCGGGCACAACGTGAAGGTGCCTGCCTGGAAGGCGCCAGACACCATCTTCGCAGAGCCTGTTGCGCTGTACGACACGTAGTGCGTCACCGGCGAATTGCCTGACAGCCGCACACGTTGGCCCAACGGCCCTCGCTGCTGCAGCAGTAGTTCGCCCGGATCCCGGCTGGCGTTGTTGTTGCTGTCGTGAAACAGGATCCAGCCCTGATCCCACTGACCGGCCAGCGTGCATTGCTCGCCGCTGGCCGACTTGCACAGCACCGCCCTGCCATTGCGCTTGATCGCCTCGCCACGGGCCAGATGCAGGCTGGCCACGAAGCTGTTGATGGCAGAGATGCGACGTTGGGTGTCGACCATGCCGGTCATGGCGGGAATAGCGACCATCATCAGCGCCGATGCGATGGCGGCGGTGACGAGCAGTTCGACAAGCGTGAAACCGAAAGCTGCCCTGCAGAAAGCGCTGGAACGGCCAGTGGTTGAATGAATCATGGTGCCACCCATGATTCATTCAACGCATCAAGCGGTCATACCTATACGATGGGATACACGCGTACGCTTTGGCACGACGTCGTCACAAAGGTGGATCGCCCGCAGGTCCTTGCAACGGACTGTGAACGATCGATTGGGCATCGCCCAAAGTCAATACCGGTGTGTTTGACAGCCCAGGGAATCGAACCATCGAGTCGCGACAAGCAAAAAGGCGGCCCTCAGGCCGCCTTTGCGCATGCGAAGAAGCTGTCGACTCAGGCCTTGCGACGTCCGCGCATGGCACCCATGCCGGCCAAAGCCAAACCGACCAGTGCCAGGGTCCCCGGCTCTGGCACGTTCGTGCCGGGTGTCCCGACATTGACAAGAATGGCCGACTGTTGCACCGTGTTGTTCTCGTCAGTTGTCCGAAGAACGAAGCCGTATTCGCCGACAACATCGGGATCGAAACCCTCAAACGGCGCTGAGACAAACCCCGTGGGATCAGCGTCGTTCAGGAAATCCATGTCCAAATTCCAGGAGTTCTGAGCAGTTTTCGTTCCATATACTCCGAGCACTGGACCGCAAAACGGATCTGCAGCACACTCGTCCGTGGTGAGTCCCTGGTAATATTTCAACTGCGTGTTGAAATCAAGCTGGCCATAAGTGGAGATGTCATTACCCACTGTCGGGTCGGTGTCGTAAAGCAACTCGAAGGTCAATGGGTGTGCGCCGCCCATCATTTCAGCCAGGCTGCCGGATGAGCTATTGATATAGAAGGCGAAGTTCCAGGTCGCATAGATACCCGTGGATGTCGACGGCGGCAAACCGTTGTTCTCACCGGGCGTCGCACCAAAAGTTCCTGCACCGTCGTTGGTCAAGGGGGGATTGAAGAATCGCTGATGTGCCGTCAATCCCAGCGTAATGACTGAAGTCAACGCCGCGCCGCTTGCATCCGAGCCGTAGTTGTGGGTGAAGGTCCTGATAGCGGTTGGATCAGTGGGGATGCCGGTGCCGCCGAATGTCGCGCCAGCAAGATTGCCGAAGTTGCCATAACTCGGCACCACAGCCGCCGCCTGAGCACACATGGAAGCCACCGCCAGCAAGGCGACGGAGACAGAGCGAATCAACATAGTGGGCCTTTCTTTCTGCTTGATACAAGGCGAGATCATTCAAACGCTTTTCAGTTTTGCCACCAAGTTGGTGACTTTTCGATTCGGAAAGCGTCTCTGAAATCGAGACACGAACCTTCAAGCAGAATTTATGCCAACTGGAACGAACCTCCCAACAACCTTTACAAATCAATGCCTTGCAACAAAGGCAATCTACAGCAAAGCAATCTCTCGGCCATGGTCAGTCAAGAATGTAAGAAAACTCGACTGCCCGTTCACCAAGAAACCGTACCCGACGGCGCAAGCCACAGCCGACGTCCGCTTTCGCTGACCGACAGGTTGCCGTCGTCGACCTGCGAACCTCCGGCCACGGGGGTCGCCGTCAGCACGAACGTCTGGGCAGGAGCACCGATATCCAGCGACAAGGTGTATCGGCCATCGTTGGTGCGACCGCTGGTACGACCCAGGCCGGCGTTGGCACAAGTTGTGGCCGAGGTGCCGGCATAAGGAGCGGTCACGCTACAAGCATAACTGTTGGAGTTCAGGAAGATCTTCTCCTGCAGACTGGCAAGCTCCAGCATCTCGGTCTGCGCCTCCACCCGCGCGGCCCGCACGATGTAGCTGCGGTAACTGGGCACCGCGATCGCGGCCAGGATGCCGATGACCGCCACCACGATCATCAGTTCGATCAGGGTGAAGCCCCGGCTTTTATGGGTTCGGTTCACGTGCTTGGCCTTTCGAGGTACAGGGTTCCCGGTTGCAGCGCGCAGAACGCAGAACGCCGTCATGGAGCCACAAGCTCGCGCCAGGAAATCCGCCCGGTACGTGCCTGCAAACCCCGTTCGTCACCGCCCGAACGGATCGAACCCTTGGCACTGGCGATGACCTGGGTCACTCCGGTGCAGCCGGCAGTGCTCATGCACAAGGTATCTTTGGTCACGATGGTCACCGAACCGTCGCGCTGTCCGCCCGTCCGGTTGGCGGTACGCACGATCGTCGCGGTCAGCCCGCTACTGTAGGTGATGACGGTCGTGGTCACGTCGCCAACTGTGGTGGTGGTGGTGTCGGTGATGTTGCCCGCGCCCACGCCGAGCTCGCCGATCTTCGGGTCGGTCGAACCGGCAGCCTTGTTGGACGCGGTCGAGCTACCATTGTCCGGCCCTGGCGTCTTGCTCCAGCCGGTGTCGCCATAACACTTGCCATTGGGATGATGCCAATAGGTGTTGTATTCGGCCAGCACATAGAGCGGGAACAGCGCCGCCTTCACCCGCCAGCCGTATTCCGGGCGGCCCGGCAAGTTCTCCTCGATCGCGCTGTTGGGTGTGTTGGCGGCAATGATCTGTATCGTTAACGCGCCATTGTGGCGGGCGCCGGTGGCGGTGACCGGTGTCGTCAGCCCCGACCAGCCGTTGACGCCCGGTCCATCGATGCCGTTGGCTGGCGGCACGACCGGCCGGTACATGTTGCCGTCATTGACGCCGGCACTGCTGTAGGCGCAGTAATAAACTGTCGGATGCAGACCGACCCGCACGTCCCCGTTGCCCCACCAGTCGCGTGCCGTCAAGGCGTCGGTCGGCATGTTGAACGTCAGGCTTTGAAGGGGCTGCGCGGTCGCCGAGGCTGTCGTTGCCCGCCGGTAGGTCGTTACCGCGGCGAGGTCCAGCGTCGCGGAAGTCTGATAATCCTTGATACGGATGTAGCCCACGTTCACGTCGAACAAGTACCCTGGCGTTCCCAGATGCATCTGCACAGCCGGACTCAGGTACTGGTTGTGCATCAGCACCTTGAACTCGGTCGCCGTACTCGGGATTGCATTGACCAGGTTCTGCGCCGTGTTGCTGGCGTTGAGCATGTTGACACCGGTTACATCGTACTTGTCGTCGTACTGGTGGATGTGGTTCTTCGCCTTGCACTTCGTGCACCGATCCCCCGGTGTCGCGGCGGATCCGCCGGCCAGGTCGACCTTCTGATAGGCCGCAGGTCCGGACAGGCCGCTGGTGGTGATCGTGACGGTGATAGGGCCGTTGTAGGCCAGGCCGGTCGCCTTGGCCTCGATACCGATCATCGAGTTGTTGCCATCGTAGTTCGCCGATATCCGGTAGTTTGCCGACGACTGGCCATCGAGGAAGTCATCGAGGTCCCTCGGTCTCCTGTTGCCGGGCGCGCCCGTGTAGATGGTCTCGCCATTGGCCGTGATCGTCAATGCACTGACGTTCTTCGCGGTACGGCTGGCCGCGTAACTGAAGTTGACCGTACCCACGGCCTTGCTCGCAGCCCCGGTTCCGTAGTAGATGTCCTGGTCGAAATGCCCGCCGTCGACGCCCTGCCCCAGGATCACCGGCGTAATCGTCACGTCCGGGTTCTGGTTGAACAAGGTGTCGTTGAGCGAGAGCAACTGCACCAGGATCGGCTGCGACAACACCCCGGTCGAGATGAACTTGCCCACCGAGATGCCGTCAGTGGTCGGGATCGGGGTGTCGAGCTTCGTACTGTCCGCGATCACTTCTGCGTCGGTCGCGATGTACCGAAGTCGGTCGTCGTTGTCGAGCTTGATGTCGGCACTCAGGTCCAGGAAGGGCTGGTTCTTGGTGCCGCCGCTGAGGTAGTCGAGTTCCATCAGCCAATTTTCGCCGGCGATAATCGTGGCCGTATTCGGGACCGGCGTCATCACCCGCGGATTGTGGCTGGTGAAATAGTAGCGCCCGTTCTCGACAAACGCCCCCTCGCCCACCACCTTCTCACCGGCCGGCAGCGCGACCTTCCATCCCTTGTGGTTGCTCGCGCCACTGGCCCAGTTCGGCTGGCTGGACGTGACGCGCCGCACCCGCGTCGTGACGCCACCCCGGGTATAGCTGCGTTCGGTCAGCGACTGCGTCAGCAACGCCGTGTTGGCTACTGGCGCACCATCCCAGATGCCGTAGACGTAATGCACCGCGCTGTCGGTCGTATCGGCTGTAATCAGCATCTTGCCGGTGGCGAAATTGACCATGTAGCCACCCTCGGGGTGGATGGCGACGGCAGGCGTGGTCGTGATCGCCTGCGCCGGCGACGTGACCGACAAGGCCGTCGAGGAGCCAACCGACAGATCGAACTTCCACATCGTGCCATCGAGGTCACCGGCATAGACCCGGTCCACCTTGCCGTCGCCAGTGGTGTCGATCGCCGCCGGCGTCGACAGGCCGTTCGGCTGCGCCGCGGTGCCGTTGGCGCCCGCCTTGATGGACTTGATCAGTTGCCCGGTGATGGCATTGATCACGTACAGACGAGCCGCATAGTCGCCACCGCAATTGCCATAGGTCGGCGTTGCGTGGGTGCAAGCGGTGTAGTCCCCGAGCCCGTCGTTGTAGCCGTTGCCGACGATCACCACGTCGGTCGTGGTCCCTGACACATCCATCTGGGCGATCGTGATCGTACCGAAGGTGTAGCCCAGGTTCACGTAGGCGTTGGCGGTCGTCGGAGACGCATGGTTGACCTTGGTCGGGGCTATCTCCCACATCACCTTGGCCGTGACATCGGACTCGGTGGCAGCGGTCAGGCCGGTGCTGCCCGAAATGTCGAGTGCATACAGCCCCTTGCCACCGGCACCCAGTCCACCGACGAGGATGCGCTGGGTCCCGGAATCGATGTTGGCGACGTTGATCTGCCCGTCCACGAAATAATCGTGAACGTAGGGCGTGACGGCCAGCTTGTTGAGTTTGGGCAGCAGCATCGATGGCACGTAAGCCCATCGCTCGCTGCCACCGATGCCACCGCCGACATTGGGCGTTGCCGCGTTGATGGCATGCAACATGCCATCGTTGGCACCGACGAATACCGTCGGATTGGTCGCATCGTGGACGTACAGCGGACGCGAATGGATGATGTCGCCGAGCACCGTGCCGCGGATCCGGTAAGGGCTACCCTCGTAGTCCCGGTCCCCGCGCAGGAAATTCACCAGTGCGACGCTGCCCCCGAAATACGCCTGCTGCGCAGCAGACAGGTTCGCCAAGCGAAATGGCACTGCGACACCATCGTCACGCATCGTGGCGATGAAACGCCCGGTATCCCAGTCTTGCAACGCCAGTGCCTCAGCCGTATCCCAGGCCGGAGCGGCCGTGTCGACGTTGCCGAGCTTGTCGGCGGGATAGGCCAGCAGACCACCACTCCAAGACTCCCGCTCGTAGTTGCCACGGAACAGGAATTCGTTGCCGGACTTCAGGTTGAAGCTGGTCATCTCGTCCTGGGCCACATACCCGACCGGCTGGTCGGAGGGGTTGAACGCCGTCAGCGCCACCGCCACCTGGAACGCGACCACCAGAGCCAGCGGCAAGGCCAGCAAGGCCACCCACAGGGGGTTGATTCGCAAGCGCAGTTTCATCATGGTGTTACCTCTTTCAGGTGGGGCAGTTCAGCACGCTGTAGAACGACTGCACGAACTTGGTGGCACCCCGCGCGCTGATGCCGCGGCCGGTGATCTGGTAGGTGTTGACCTGGTTGCAGCCGGAACTGGCCCGGCCGCCCACGACCTGGCTGGAGCCCTGCAACTTGTTGTTCAGGGACATCTGCTCGATAAAATAGCGCTGACGCGTGTTGCCGGCGACGGCCAGCGACCTGGGGTTGGCAGGGTCGTCCCAGGTCATCGTCAGCGGGTCGTTGTTGGGCGATGCAAGGCCCGCCAGACGACCGATCGGCAACAACTGCGGCTTGCCGTTGTCGTAGGTGGCGAATCCGGCGTCGCCGAAATTGGTGCCGGTGGCCAGCCAGTTCTCGGCCGCAGTCACCGCCGTTTCCGCGTTGTTCAGCGCGCTGTCCTCGAACTGCAGATTGCCCGCGAGCTTGAATTGCGTATCCGAGGTGCTGATCGCGGTGATGCCGATCATCATGATCAGCACCAGTACCAGCAAGGCGATGACCAGCGTGGCGCCGCGTTGGCCAGCGGGCGTGCGGATGGGGCGTTGACGGAGGATGTGGTTCATGGATCGGGCCCTCAGTTGCGCAACTGCACGACCGTGGTGAATAGCTGCCGGCGAAAACCGTCATTGGGTGTGAACGGCTGGTCGCCCATGGCGTAGGTGGTGGCGTTGGTGTAGCCGGGCTCGGTGGTAACGTTGCGCGCCAGCAGCCAGATGCGCACCGCGTTGACTTCCTCCCAATCGGTCGACAGCGTCGCATCGGCCGTGAATGATGCGCCCGGCACCGTGTTGAGGTATTGGGTGTCCGGTGTCGTCGTCAGGCGCCCGTATTGCACCTGCATGCGCTCGATGCCGCTGGCGACGAGTTCACTCGTGAACGTGGGATTGCCACCTCCCCCGGGCACCAGCGCGATGCGCACCAGCGCCGGAATCCGCGGATTTTCGGCCACCGACACCGTCCACGGCCGGATGTAATAGACGAAGGTCTGGAACGCGAAGCTCGCCAGCGGCGCGGCGCCGGCGAAGGTCGGCGGCGTGACGCCGCGGAACATCTGTCCCCGGTCGTACGTGGTGTGGAAATAGATGCGATTGGCCACCAGGCTCCCCGTCGGTGTCGGTGTGGGCTCCAACCGGCGCACGACCATCACGTCGGTGTTGGCCACGTAGTTCGCCCCCGGCACGCAACTGCCGGCATATGGGTTGGCATTGTTCGAACCCCAGACCCCTTGCCGGACGTTGGAAACAAACTGCCCCGCCACCGCGCCGACCTCCAGGCATTCGTTGGTGATGCCGCCCAAGGCGGCAGGCGCCAACGGCTCGGCCCAGGTATAACCGCGAAAGCCCGCCTCGCGCAGCTCTTGCTTCACGGCGTCTAACGCATACCGGCCATTGGTCATGAGCTCGGAGGTGCGGTCGTTGCTGCGCGAGTTGCTGGCATTGGACGCCAGCACGCCCACCAGTCCGGCCAGGATGCCCAGCCCGATGGTGATCGAGATCAGCATCTCGATCAGCGTGAAGCCGCGCTGGCGCTGGCGACTGCCGACTTCAGGACAGCGGCGTTCGGGTCGGATGGTGGCCATGGCGTCGCTCAGTTGAAGATGGTCCGCGTCGCGGTGTAAAAGAAACGCTCGCCGGTGCCGGCGACATTGCTGCCTAGCTGCGCGCCGGCATCGAAGGCGGCGTTGGTCGTGTCGACCTGGCGATCGACCCAACCGATGGTGAGGGTGTAGGTGATCGGATTGGCCGGTCCGTCGTGGGCCACGGTCCATGTGCTTTGCGGCAGTGTGGCGGTGACGACGTTCTGCCATTGCGCCAGGTCGAAGCCGGCCAGGGCAGCCGGCCCACAGGCCGCATCGATGCATGCCGTGCTCGGCGCGATGGCAACGCCGGAGTTCGCCACGGCATAGTTGCCGGCCACCGCACCGGGTTTGTTGGCCTCGATACGTTCGGCCAGGTCGGCCACCATGAACACCGCCTGGGTCCGGAACTGGCCACCCTGGTTCAGGCGCATCGAATAGGCCTGCAGCCCGGCCGTGCCCAGCAAGGCCAGCGAAATGATGAGCAAGGTCACCAGGACCTCGATCATCGAGAAACCCGCCTGGCCGGTAACGGCACGGTTGGGCTGCGAAGAGAACTGCTTCATGTCGGCACCTACTGTTTGGTGATGTTGCCGGTGATCGCCACCGCCACGGTACGGGCCGGCGCGCCGGCCCAGGTGCCGCCCAGGCTGAAGTTGACCGCCGCCGCGGCCGAGCTGTTAGCGCTGAAGCGCACCACCGCCAATGGCGCCGTCAGCGTCAGCGACGCATCGAGTGGCGGGCGTACGATCACCGGATTGGGATTGGTCGCCGTGGACGCGGCGCATGTGTCGGCCACGGCACCCTCCATGCACACCACCCAGCCAGCCTGCCAGTTGACGGGATCGGCACCCGCCACGCAATCGGTGCCGGCGCCATTGCGTCGACACAGCAGCATCCGCACATTGCGTTTGATGGCCTCGCCGCGGGCCTGGTTCAGGTCGCTGACCATCAGGCTGACCGCCGACGACTGACGGGTGCTGTTGAGCATGTCGCGCATCCCGGGCACCGCAACGGCGGCCAGAATGGCCCCGATGGCCACCACCATGATGACCTCGATCACGGTGAATCCGCGCTGCGCTGCAACGCGCCGTGTGACCGCCACGCGCGGTGGGCTGACGACAGGGCAATGGTTCATGGGCCCAAGGCTAACGCACGATGGTGGTCAGCGCGTGCGCCTGGCGACGAATGGCACGATGCGCCGGCCGAACGGTCGGCCCGAACGATGTTTTTTCGCCCAGGCTGGGCTATTCGTGACTTTTGTCACACAGTGGTCGTTGTCGCGCGACAATCGAGCGCGCCAGGCCTGCGCCAGCGCTTCTTGCTCGGCGACGGGCCGCTGCCGACCCCCTGCTCCCTCTTGCGACCATGACCCAGAACGACACCGACCTGCCCGAGCCCATACGCCAGGCACTGGCGCTGGCGCATCGCGCCGTCGGCCTGTGCGAGCCCAATCCGCGCGTGGGTTGCGTGCTGATCGGCGCCGATGGTCAGCTGCTGGGACAAGGCCATACCCAGGCCGTTGGCGGCCCGCACGCCGAAGTGATGGCGCTGCGCGACGCCCAGGCTCGTGGGCACTTCACCCGGGGCGCAACCGCGTACGTGACGCTCGAACCCTGTGCGCACCGTGGCCGGACCGGCCCCTGCTGCGACGCACTGATCGCCGCTGGCGTGGCACGGGTCGTGGCCAGCATCGAAGACCCGAATCCGCAGGTAGCTGGCCAGGGGCTGGCACGCATGCGTGCGGCAGGCATCGTCGTGACGCTGGGTCCGGGCGCCGCGCAGTCGCGCGAACTCAACATCGGCTTCTTCAGCCGCATGGTCCGGCGCACGCCCTGGGTGCGGCTCAAGGTCGCCGCGTCGCTCGACGGCAGGACGGCGCTGGACAACGGTGCCAGCCAATGGATCACGTCGGATGCAGCGCGTACCGACGGTCACCGCTGGCGCGCGCGCGCCGACGTGATCCTGACCGGCATCGGCACCGTGCGCGACGACGACCCACGGCTGGACGTGCGGCTGAGCACGGTGCACCGCCAGCCCCGGCTGGTGGTCGTGGACAGCCGGCTCGAAACACCTGCCCAGGCACGGCTGTTCGACGCGCCGCGCAGCGTGACGTTCTATGCGGCGAGCCCTTCAGCTGATCGGATGCAGGCGCTGGCGGCACGCGGGGCGCAGGTCATGCAGATGCCGGGCCGTGCGCCCGGCACCGAATCCAAGGTCGACCTCGAGGCCATGCTCGCTGACCTGGCACGCCACGAAACCAACGAAGTGCATGTCGAAGCTGGCCACAAACTCAACGGCTCGCTGGTACGCGAAGGCCTGGTCGACGAGCTGTTGGTCTACCTGGCGCCCAAGCTCATCGGCCAGGGCCGTTCGATGGCCGATTTCGGCCCGCTCGCGGCCTTGCAAGACAGCCCGGCTCTGCGTTTTCTGTCTACCGACATGATCGGGCCGGACCTGCGCATCGTCGCACGGGTGGCGGGCAGAGATGAATTCTGAGACTTTGCGTGCCAGACCAAGAATTGCGCAGCAATTTTGCTCTGGCACCAACATTTCGTCGGCTGTCCGGAAGTTCGGAACCCATCTGGCGTGCCAGACCAAGAATTGCGCAGCAATTTTGCTCTGGCACCAACATTTCGTCGGCTGTCCGGAAGTTCGGAAGTTCGAAAGTTCGAAACCCATCTTGTGGGTCAGCCTACAAAATGGCGCAGCCCTGATCGGGGCCGGCATGCTGCGCCGCAACTAAAATACGCCGATGTTCACAGGAATCATCACTGGCGTCGGGCGCATCGCCGCCATCGACGCCTTGGGCCCGTCATTGGCCCACGGCAAGCGACTGCACCTGTCCTGCCCACCCGGTTACCTCGACGACGTGGCACTGGGCGACAGCATCGCACTCAATGGCGCCTGCATGACCGTCACTGGGTTCGATGCGGCTGCATCCACCTTCGAGGTCGACGTGTCCGCCGAATCGCTGGACAAGACCGCCGGCCTGGACGCCACCGGAGCGGTCAACCTCGAAAAGGCCCTGCGTGCGCTCGACCGGCTGGGTGGCCACATCGTGTCGGGCCACGTCGATGGCGTGGGCGAGGTGGCCGCACTCGAAGCCGTGGGCGAGAGCTGGGAACTGCGGATCACGGCCCCGCGGTCACTGGCCCGGTTCCTGGCCTACAAGGGCTCGATCACCGTCAACGGCGTCAGCCTGACGGTGAACCAGGTATACGACACGGACTCCGATTGCACGATCAGCATCAACCTGATACCGCACACATTGCACAGCACCGCCCTGGGATCGCTCAAGCGCGGCTCCCGGGTCAATCTGGAGATCGACTTGATCGCTCGTTATGTCGAACGCATGCTCGCGGCTGGCGTCGCAGCGCCACAACCGCGCGCTCGCCCGGCGCACACCCTGCCCGAAGGCGCCGGAGTCCAGCCATGAACAGCCGCATCCCGGCCCCCATCTCCAACATCGAGGACATCGTCACCGACCTGCGTGCCGGTCGCATGGTGGTGCTGATCGACGAGGAAGACCGTGAGAACGAAGGCGACCTGATGCTGGCAGCCGACCATGTCAGCGCGCAGGCGATCAACTTCATGGCCCGCTTCGGTCGCGGACTGATCTGCCTGACGCTGACCAGGGAACGGTGCGACCGGCTGCAGTTGCCACCGATGGCCGCGCGCAATGGCGACAAGAAAGGCACCGCATTTACGGTGTCGATCGAAGCCGCCGAAGGCGTGACCACCGGCATCTCGGCAGCCGACCGCGCCCGCACCGTGCAGGCAGC
>CAZADK010000075.1:7097-11560 GCA_964483855.1 uncultured Rhodoferax sp. | reverse complement strand
GGTTCATGTCCCAGGTCTGGGACCGCTTCAGTGACCAGACCTTCTGGCTCAACCAGCTCGCGGTGCGCAATACCCGCGAGCAGGCCGACGTGGTGCTGTACCTGGTCAATGCGACCGAGGAGCCGAGTGACGCCGGGTACCTGGGGCCGGAGTTGTCGGTACTCGAATGGATCGGCAAGCCGGTCATCGTTTTGCTGAACCAGACCGGCGCGCGGCGACCCAGGGAAGAAGAGGCCCTGGACGAAGACCGCTGGCGCAGCTGGCTCAAGCAATGGCCGCAGGTCCAGGCGGTGCTGAGCCTCGATGCGTTCGCACGTTGCTGGGTGCAGGAGTTCGCGCTGTTCGATCGCGTCGATGCCGTATTGGGTCCGGCCCAGCGGGGTGCGTTCGCGCGTTTGTCGATCGCCTGGCGTGGGCGGCGGATGGCGCAGTTCGGCCAGTCGATGCGGGCGCTGGCCCTGCCGCTGGCGCAGGCGGCATCTGACCAGGAGGCGATGCCGCCCACCAGCATGCGCGAGAAGGCGTTGCGCGTCACTGGCCTGGCCCGCGGCAGGGAAGGCGGCGCCCAGGCGCGCGCGATGGCTGCCATGGCGGCGCGCCTGGAGGCGGGGTTGCAGGAGAGCCTGCAGCAGCTGATCGCCATCCACGGGCTAGAGGGCAAGGCGGCCCATGAGGTGGTCGAGCAGGTGGCACGGGACGTGCAAGTCCAGGCGCCCGTCGACGCAAGCAAGGCGGCGCTGGTCGGCGGTGCGATGTCCGGTGCCTTGAGCGGCGTGGCCGCGGATCTGGCCATTGGAGGCTTGTCGTTCGGAGCCGGCATGTTGACCGGTGCGGTGCTGGGCGCTTTCGGCGGTGCCGGGCTGGCGCGCGGGTTCAACACCCTGCGCCATCAGTCGCAGACCGTGATCCAATGGGACCCGGCCTTTCTGCAGCAGCAGGTCAGCGGCGCCTTGTTGCGTTACCTGGCGGTAGCCCATTACGGGCGCGGGCGCGGCGAATGGCAGCAGCGCATCTACCCGGAGTTCTGGCACACTCTGGCGGTCAAGACCGTGGCCGATCATGTGCATGCGCTGGACGAAGCCTGGGAGTTGCGCAGCGGCCCGTCCGAGGCGCTCGCCGATGCGCTGACCCGGATCCTGGACGACATGGCGCGCGCAGCGCTTGACGCGCTTTACCCAGGGTGTCTCTCATGACGAAACGCCGGGCCGCTCCCAGGTTTCCTCGCACCCCCTTGGCGGGCCTGGCGAAGCCAGGGCTGGGGGCGCTCACAGGTTCACCTGTTCAGCGTGGCGCAGCAGCCGCCCGCGCGCGGCGGCCAACAGTGCGCGGGAGTATAGGACGTGGAATCCGACCAGCGCCCGAAACATCGGCCCGATCTTTGCGGGCCCGGCCGTACTGTGCCGGGTCGCCGTGATGGCTGACCCGAAGTAGAACCGGGTTCCACCCGCGGCCGGCACGACCATGAACCATGATCGGGTACGGCCTGTGATGTCGCGCATCAGTAGTTGATCCGCGGCGCGCGCCTCCACCTCCCAGGCCGCGAACGCGGAACCCCTGCCGGCCGCCAGTTCCACTGCCTGCAGATCGCTCGACGGTCGGGCGGCAAGCGTGAGCACCAGCCGCTCCAGCCTGAACAGCCAGCTGGTGTAGAACGCCTCGATAAACCGGGCCAGCGGGACGCGGGCACCAGTCTCGATCATGAAACAGTCTGTATAACCGCCGCCCCCGGAATACTTCTTCAGCAATGCCTGTGCAGGCAGCGCGCACGCTTGGACCACCATGGTGACTCCCATTTAACATACGGTAGCGTATGGTAGCGAGGAGTTCGGCGCTCGCGTGTCGATGATCGCCGCGGAAGCGCAACAACTCGGCGGATTCGTCGGCCAGGCGGTCGCGCAGCCCTTGCTGTCGGCGGGCGTACTTCTCAGCGTTGCCTCCTACATGCTGTGGATCGAGCCGCAAGTGGCGCTGGTCGCGTTCGCGTTCTTCTTCCCGTCATTGCTGACCGCCCCCTGGCTGCAGGAGCGCATCAACCGTTACAGCAAGGAGCGCACGGAACTGTTGCACGCCCTCGGCCTCCTAGTCCGGGCCGGCGGCAGGCCGGCGATTAAGGACTGGTTCAGGATCCGGTTGCGGTCCGACCATCGGGGCTTCAGCCTGCAGACGGCCGTGCGATGCGCCGTCCAGCAGCGCCAGCGGCTGGAGCAGCTGTGCCGGTACGTCACCCGTCGATCGCGAAACGCCAATCCTCCGGCAGGACCAGCCGCCATTGCCGCATCGCAGCGATGGCCAGGCGATCCGCGTTTCCTTGATGGTGGCGATGCACGTTACAGCCCGGCCCCCGGCCAATGTTCACCAGCTTCCTATTGCACCAGCACCCGCACCTCGCACGCCCCATGTTGAACCACCCCGATCCCCCAAACCGACGCCGAACCTCTGGCCTGCGCCAGCATCTCCTTCCACACCGATTCGTCCACCACCAGCAGCGGCACCTGCAACCCATACAGTTCGGACGCCACGATACACCCCAGCCCGACGATCAGGTCGCGTTCGCGCATGACGATGGCAGCCGGTCCGGTCCCGTTGCGAATGGCTTCGGCCAGCACGCTGCTGCTCGAGCTCGAGCCCTTGGCGCGCGCCATCAGTATCACGCGGCCTGACAGACTCTGGTCGTATTGCGAGTGGCCGGCCTCGATGATGCGGCCGGCAGCGGCGTCGTAGCCGCCCCAGAAACTCAGCGGCTCTTCCAGCAGCAGGGGCCTGCCCTGGCCGTGGCCGGTGACGACGGCTGTCGCGGGCCAAAGCAGCGGCGCTGGCTCAGTCATGGTCGTCCAGCACCAGTTGGCCTGCGCAGGCCGACCCCACGCATTCGCGCAGGCTGCCGAAGGCGACCTCGACGCCGATGTTGGCAGGCGCATAGTGCGCCCACTTGCCCGAGTTGGTCATCACCAGTCCCGTGGTCTGTCGCATCACCGGCGTGATGTAGGTGCAGGTGTCGGTGACGATGGTGATGCCGCGCGTGTGCAGCCGGGCGGCCTTGCCGGATTGCTCCAGTTCCCACAGGATGTAGCGGCTGGTGTTGACGTAGAAGTCGATGCAGGGCTTCTCGGTTGCCGCCTCCAGCAGTTGCAGCAGTTCATCGAACTCGGTGAGCGAGAAATGCGGGGTGCCGACACTGACCGCGGCGAGCCGGTCGCCGAGCTTGGCGCGGCTCAAGCCGGCCCGGGTGCGCTGCAGTTGCGCACGCGTGACGGTGATGGTGTCCGCCGCTGGCAGGCGGCCCAGCGCCTGCTCCAATGTGCCAGCTTCCGGTGTGATGCCCACGGCGTGGAACATGCCCACTGCGCCGGTCGTCGCGCAGGCCGCGCCCAGGGCCTTGAGTTCGTCTTCGGTGGTGTCCGCAGGCAGGCCGCTGAAAACCGGGATCGAAGCCCCGGTGCGCGCGCCAGCAAAAAGGCCGAGCGCCGCGAACCAGATATCGCGGCTGCCGTGCGCCTGGGGAAAGTCCTGCAAGGCGAACACCACCTGGCCATGCCGGTTCGCCTCGACATGCAGCCCGCAATACGGCGCCCGGCCGGTCAGCGCGGCGCACAGGTCCATGAAGTCGCCATACCGGTTGGTGCGCGCGCCCAGCACCGAGTTGGCGAACACGATGGCATTGGACTCGGCCCAGGCGATCTGCTGACCCAGTCGCGGACGGTTCGGGCCCTGATAGGGCGCACAGGTGAAGGTGGATGCGCAGCCGAGTTCGATATGCGCCTGCATCAGGCGCTGCGCCTGCGAGCGGGTTCCGGAGTCGCCCCGGAACAGCTCCGGATGGATCAGGTCCAGCGAGCCGACGTTCAGTGTCGTGGGAACCACCACCTTGCCGCCGCTGGCGACCAGGCGCTCGACGAAGTCCAGCGACGCCTGGCCGTGGTAGAGACAGCCGTCGATGTGGGCGCTTTCGATATCGAGCAGGCGTTCGGCGCCCAGCAACGCGGCCGCGCGCACCAGGATGCGCATCGCCAGCGCCGCGGCGTCGCCGTGCCGCCCATCGAGTAGTTCCTGGTCATGGCCGGAGAGTTCGATCATCGGCTTGCGGCGGCTCCAGCCGCAGCTCTCACGCTCATGAGCAACAAAATCGTGTGTCGTTGATTTAATTGAACCTGGTCACGCTTGTTTCTGCGCGAGCACCGCGGCGCGCCAGGGGCCGTGGGATGCTCTCAGGTTCTCAGTCCGCCTGGAACCCGGAATTCCTGATCGGCATTGCCCAGGCCGCCTTATCGCCGGCCAGCCGTTTCGTCATGTCGTCGGCGCTGCCAGGGGCGGCGGTCAGGCCCAGCCCTGCCAGGCGTTCGACCACATCTGGCTGCTTGAGCGCCGCCTGCAGCGCGGCGTTGAGTTTGTCGACTGTGGCCCTGGGCATGTTCGGCGGACCGAAAACACCGAACCAGGCCAGCGCGTCGATGTCGATACCCTGC